>NZ_MAUH01000006.1:0-139464 GCF_001693475.1 Chryseobacterium sp. CBo1 | reverse complement strand
CAAATAAAATCGGATTCAATCCGAAAAAGAAGACAGTTGTATTTTCAACAGAAATTAATAAATTTATAACCCTAAATACTCCTTAAGGATTTATTCCAAAATGTCCAAGTTAGTTTGAAGACGTACAAGTATTACAAACAAAAGCTTTTCCGTCTTTTGATGATTTATGATAAACTCCATAAATAGTTTTATCACTATTTTGTGCATCAATAAATTCGTAAGTACCATTATTGATAACCATTGAGCTAAAATCATTCGGAGACACTGAGAATCTAAGGAACTTAGTTGGATTATCCACACTAACACCCACATACGAACCCAATTGATATTGATCTGCCAATTCTTTTACCATTACAGGGAAGCTATATACTGCAAATCTCTCCATTTTACCTTTTATATTAGGTAATGAAATATAGACTGGTTTTGCAACGGGTCCGGTTTCTTGAGCATCTTTTAATTGTGATTTTAATAAGTTAAGATCCAATTTAAAATGCTGTGAGATTGATCCTGGAACAATCTCTTTACTTCTACTTATAGTTATTGGTGACCACTGTGCAATAGCGGAACCACCAAGTAAACTACAAAATAAAGCAGTAATGAGTTTTTTCATATAATTAAATTACTTTTTAACACACAAATATATATATTTAATATGAAATATTCGAAATATTTAACATTTCAATAAAAAAGTCACAATACAGTTATTTATGCAAAAAATACCCCAGAGCTGACTCTGGGGTATTGCAAATCTATTCTGATATTATTATTTTTTTATAAACTTAATGCTTTTATTTACATTGTTTTCTTTAACAGTAATAATATAGGTGCCTTTTATCAATTCAGAAACATTTACCTTATTATTCTTTATAATACCCGACTTCACTAATTGGCCAGCCGCATTATGAATTTGGTATGCAGCCTTATCTGAAACCTTTGTAATATTTAAAACATCGGTTGCCGGGTTAGGATATAATTGAATTTCATTTGCGCCTGCAACATTTGTTTCCTTCGTGTCCAAAAATAATACTTTAAAAGTCTTTGACTGCATAAACCCAAAATCTACCGCTCCTTCAGAAATAAAAGTGTTCCCTGCAGCATCTTTTATATTATAGTATCCATAATATTCAATACCATCACCTTCTGTATCATTAATGGTGAATACATAACAGTCTGGTGCTAAGTTCCAAGTTTCAGTAACTAAAGCAGGTAAAGAAACTATTTGGTTTTGGCTGTTAGCAATACCATCTAGGTAAGGGCCTCCTGATTTAACAGTAACTCCTGCGCTATTTTTCAGTGTCCATGTCGTTTCTGTACCATAAAAATCCGGTTGAAGAGTGAAGTTAACCGTAGCAGAGGCCGCAGATGGCGTAGTTGTGAAGCTACCTGAAGCAGCATACGCATAATTATTGCTAGATCTTGCGTCAGAAGTACCATTTACTGAGGTAATCTGCGCAGAAATTGTAGAGTTTTCAGGAGCAGTTATAGAAATTATCGCATATCTATCTTGTGTAAGATTTCCTGTCCAGTTATAAGTTTGTGCCGCACCTCCGTTCACGCTGTATGTAATTACGGCAGAGGTAAGTACAGATGTCCCTCTATTATAAACACTAAACAAAAATGGAATAGAAGCCGTACCACCACAAGCCGTAGCAGAACTACAATTTTTTTCAGCTTTCAATTCTGCATCATTTGCAAATAATGGTATTGCAACATCTTTTGTAGATGTTTTAAGAGATGCTCTTCTAGGAGAATTGTTCATTACGGCAGTCATTCTTGCCTTTTGATCATTTGTGAAAATATTCATACAAAGATCATAAGTATAATTCATATAATTACGTACCATATCCAAGCCTGGCATTGTAGGGCAAGAATCTTGTGATGGATTGCATATATAATGCGCATTACCTGCACTTGAAGAAAAAGGTGTGTCATCACAATAATCTGTCAAACAATTACCATCTCCCCATAAATGTCTTAAACCTAAAAAGTGACCCACCTCATGCGTCATTGTACGACCTAAGTCAACCCCTTGTTGAAGAGAAAATGTTCCATCATTGTGATCATTGCTTCCAAAACACCAGTATCCAGCAACTACTCCATCAGTTTCTGCCAATCCTCCATTTGCGTTAAGACCAGGCAAGTTGGATCCCGAAGGAAATTGCGCATAACCTAAGAGTCCTTGATCCGAAAAGTTAACACTCCACATATTCATATATTGAGTAGGATCCCAAATGGTTTGAGGTTTTACAATTGCATCCACTTCATCCATACTCCATGAATTTCTACACATATTTACTCTATCAATACCATTTGTAGGATTACCATTAGGATCTACCTTTGCTAATGCAAATTGGATTTTAATATCAGCTCCAACAGTTTCATTATTAAACCCTCTAGTTCCAGACATTTTTCTAAAGTCCTGACTCATAACAGTAATTTGCGAAGCCACCTGAGCATCTGGAATGTTTGGTGCAACACCATAATTTTCCCCTGAGTGAATCACATGCACAACAACAGGTATGGTAATAACATCGCCATTTTGAGACTTTGCGGAAGCATTTCTAATTAAAGGATTAATCCATGCTTCAAACTGTCCTTCATTCATTCGATCGGGATACTGCTTTTGTAAAAAGGCTTCGTACTCACTGGATGAGCATCGAATAACCCCTTTTGTCTCTTTTAATTCATCAATAGTGTAAACTTTTCCAAACACTATAGTTCCTTCTTCCTTATTTTTAAGTTTTTGTTTTTGTCCATATACTATTGAACAAACACCCAATAAAAACAGAAAAAAAACTTTTGAGAAAGTAATTTTTTTTGTCATGACTAAAATTGATTTATTTTTTGGCAAATATAATATAAATTACATCTACATTAATATTCTATTAATTTTATTTAAAAAAAATCATTACTTTGCTTAGAATATAACAAAATTTTTAAATTTACCCATTATTAAAAAACAAATTACAATGAAATATATTACGATATTTTTGTTAATAACATCCGCAATACTATTGAATTGCAAATCAAAAAACATATCTACTGATAAATCATCAACAGTTATTGAAAAAATTTCCTTATCAGAACTCACGCGAGGCACAAACCGAATCTTCACCTTAACAAATGGCAAGCTTGAAACATCTTTAAACGGAAATAGTAAAACAGAAGAAATTACACAGGATAACTGGGCAAAAATTTCTGAGGCTGCTGAAAAGATTAATTTAGAAGGAATCTCAAAACTTGAATCACCATCGACGAAAAGATACAGCGACGCAGCTTTCGCTTCATTTATTACTATTACTAAAAACGGAACTGAGTATCAATCTTCAGAATTCGATGCAGGAAATCCTCCTGTTGAACTGAACAATCTTTATGATGAAATCAAGAAAGTAATAGAAACAAAAAAGAGCAAGTAAAACCTGCTCTTTTTTTATTTCAAAACTTGTAGGCAATATTCCATGCAAAGCCCATATTGAATTTGCTGGAGCTTTTTCCAAAGCCCGGGACGATCATTGGTACAACTTCGTCCTGTTTCGAAGTTACCATTAAATATCTCGGCTGCATACTTACATCAATGTAAAAATTCGATTCAAACAACTGTACTCTTCCCCCTAACGTTCCTTCAAGCCAAAAAGATGACTGTGATGATGAAGGCATCGATACCGTCGAACTGTTTCCGCCAAAACCTCTTACCGGAATTGCCATATATTCCTGTTTATAGAATGAACCGGCGATTTTTCCTCCTCCATAAAATCCGTTAAAATCATTCTCACGATCTCTTGCCAACATATAAAAAGCTCCGATCTTTGCAAAAGGGCCACTTGCTTTCGCATCGTAGCCATTGTTCTGGTAAATATTTTTATCAAAACCAGCTTCAATTATCCCGTGAAGGTTATCTTTTACTTTGGAAGAAATAAACCCCTGAAACAATTGCCTGTCGGAGAAAAAAGAAACACCTGCATTCAGAACATCTACGCCTACTATAAAGTTGGGTTCATATTTCCATTTTGGTTTTTCGGTTTCTTCTTTTTCCTGTGCAGAAAGATTCCAAAAACTTAAAACACTAAAAATTAAAGAATAAATTAGTTTTTTCTTCATTGTCTATAAAATTTTGTCCCTGCTCAAGACTTTTTAAGGAATTTGGGGTTGATAATACGGAGTTTACATTTTCATAATTTCTTTTTACACCACATCCTGGAGAAACGTAAATAGATTTAGTGGTATAGCTTACTCTTACTCTCGTAGAATCTTCTTCTGTTGTTGTTTTAATATAAAGATCGGTAAAAGGAGAATCATCAACGCGCAAAGGAACAAACACAGAATCAACCTTTAGCTTCCATCCCAAATCGATAATGCTTGTTCCAAGATCTGCATAAACTCTTATGGAGTCTATATCTGCGATTTTCCCTTCTCTTTTAAACATGATTTTCATTCTTGGGGTTCCTTCACCGCTTTCACAGATGTCGTCATCACTTCCGCAAGAAATCAATGACAAAGTAAATATGAATAATATGAATTTTAAATATTTCATAGCTGAATTTATTTCGGATCTAAAGCTTTCTCAATACGGAAAACCAAATCTTCGTAATGGTATTTATTAACCAAATCGTTGGAAATAGTTTTCGCTGCAAGATCTTTTTTAATGGTGTTCAAATTTCCTCTCACAATCGCTGAAACATCAGACTTATCTGAATTTTTGGTATCAATTAATTTAATTAAAGCATCAACATAATTTCTCTGAAGATTTCTTCCGTAAATATCTGCGTTGTCTTTTTTAATAATTGAATTGTTTAAATCTGAAAAATATTCGATCAATGAATATGAATTCTGATTAACGGCTTCCGACTCATACAAACTCTGAAGAACCATCTGACTTAAAATTCTTCCTAAAACTCCGTTCTGAATTTCTTCAACTGTTTTTACAGGAGTTTTTCCTGTTTTCTCAAAAATATCTTTTTTTAGCAACCATTGTGGAGTCGTGAAAATATTTTCATCTAAAAACTGTAAAGCTTCTTTTTGATCTTTCTTGGCAACTACTTCATAAACGGAGCCAGACTGTTCTGCCGTTTTCGGAGTTTCCATTTGTCCGCCAATATATTTTGAAACGTGACCTAAATATCTTCTGAACTGTGTAGTCACCTGATCATACATCATTTCAAGATTTTTGTAATCTTCATTCGGAGTTTTCGTCCAGCTATCAAGATTATCTACAATTCTTTTCAGATTTTTGATTCCGTAAGTACTTGCAATCATCGCATTGTCACCAACCTGCTCACTCTGAGATCTTGGATCTAAAGGATTGGTTTCTGTACCGAACCAAAGCCTTTCGTTTTTCAGATTTTTGATGACCCACTGATTAAGGTATTCTTTTTCTGCATCGGGAGTTTTAAACTGATTAAATCTTTTGTATCCCCACTCGATTGCCCAATTATCATAATCACCAATTCTCGGGAAAATCCCTGAATCACCAATATTATCTTCAGGTTGTGCAACATAATTAAATCTCGCATAATCCATAATCGAAGGAGTGTGACCATTTTTCTCCAGCCATTTTTTATCTCTCAGTTTTTCAACAGGAACTGTTGAACTTGAACCATAGTTGTGTCTCAATCCTAATGTATGACCCACTTCATGCGAAGAAACAAAACGGATTAATTCACCCATCAGTTTTTCGTCGAATTCCATTTTTCTGGCTCTTGGATCATTTGGAGAAGCCTGTACAAAATACCAGTTTCTCAACAACAACATGACGTTATGATACCAATTGATGTGACTTTCTAAAATCTCACCCGTTCTCGGATCGGCGATTGAAGGTCCTGAAGCATTTGGGACATCTGAAGGTTTATAAACGATGGCAGAAAATCTTGCATCTTCCAGACTCCATTCCGTATCAATTTTAGGATCCGGAACTTTTGCAACAATTGCATTTTTGAATCCTGCTTTTTCAAAAGCTTTTTGCCAATCATTCACCCCTTGAATTAAATAGGGAACCCATTTTTTCGGAGTTGCAGGATCGATATAGAATACAATTGGTTTGGAAGGTTCTACCAGTTCACCTTTATTGTATTTCTCTACATCCTGAGGTTTTGGCTCAAGACGCCATCTTTTTACCAAAGAAACTCTTTTTACACCTT
Source organism: Chryseobacterium sp. CBo1 (assembly GCF_001693475.1). Lineage (NCBI taxonomy): Bacteria > Pseudomonadati > Bacteroidota > Flavobacteriia > Flavobacteriales > Weeksellaceae > Chryseobacterium > Chryseobacterium sp. CBo1. The sequence goes on along the minus strand of NZ_MAUH01000006.1, from coordinate 133,330 downwards.
GAGGATCCAAATCGAAATCGGTATAACCTACGGTAAAATAACCAACTCTTGGATCAAAATATCTTGCCTGCATTTTGTTTTCAGGAAGAAGAACAAAAGAAGAATTGATTTCTACGGTATAATTTCCGCTGATTTTAGGAGCGGGCATTCCCGGAACAGCCGGAGTTGCAGGTCTTCCTAAAGTTCTTGCGAAAGTTTTAGTGGTATTGATTTCAATATTATTTGGAAAAGATTTAACGAAATTCACAAAAGACATATCTTTCTGAAAAGTTCCTACTCTGTAAGAATCTTTAGCCCAAACCGAAAAAGAAGTAAGTTCGTTATCAGAATTTAAAACATCCGTAACTTCAATCACAGAAGAATTTTTCTTCAATCCGTAAGCTTTTACATCAAAAGATTTAATGATAGACTGCACATTATTTCTCGTTACCGAGTTATACATCTGAGACGTAGAATCTTTCGCATAATCAACGTGAGAAATTGAACGTAACAAGATTTTATCTTTCGGACCTTTTTCAAAAGCAATTACTTGCTGACCGATTTGGTCTCCTGCATAACCGGAAGTTCCGGAACGCATTCCTGCAGCAGCTTTCGTTAATCTTGTCACGAGAAGAAATTCCTTTTTCAGCATAGAATCCGGAATTTCAAAATAATATTTATCTTCTACTTTATGAACCGTAAAAACTCCCTGATCAGAAACCGCTTTATCGGTAATAATATCCTTAAATGGTTTGATCGGGCTTTTCTTTTTATCGTCTTTTTTTACGACAGCGGTATCTTTTTTTACTGCCGCTGAATCTTTTTCCTGAGCGGAAATGGTTTGCTGACCTAAAATCAAAGCAGTCAACAGAAAAAAAGCTTTACAGTTCTTTATCATATTCATTAAACTTTTAATAAAATCAATTCAAATCTACGTAATTATTTCTTGATAAGGAGCGCAATATTCTCCACATGGTGGGTTTGCGGAAACATATCTACCGGCAGAATTTTCACCAAAGTGTAATGGTCTTTCATCAAAGCCAAATCTCTTGCCTGAGTTGCAGAATTACAGCTTACATACACTACTTTTTCGGGAGCTAATTTTAAAATCTGCTCTACTACTTTTTGGTGCATTCCGTCTCTTGGTGGATCAGTAATCAAAACATCCGCTTTTGGATGATTTTCTAAAAATTCTTCTGTGAAAACATCTTTCATATCTCCACAATAGAATGTCGTATTCGTTAAACCGTTCAATTCGGCGTGCTCAATTGCTGCGTCGATAGCTTCCTGAACCGATTCAATTCCGATTACCTGCTTTGCATTTCTTGCAACATACTGAGCAATTGTTCCGGTTCCTGTATATAAATCGTAAACCACTTCATCACCTTTTAAATTGGCAAATTCAAGTGTTTTTCTATATAATTCTAAAGCCTGCTTGTAATTGGTCTGGAAGAATGATTTCGGGCCGATTTTAAATTTCAAACCATCCATTTCTTCCATTAAAAACCCTTCACCAAAATACACATTTACATTTAAATCATAAATTGAATCATTCTGTTTTGGATTAATTGCATACACCAAAGTTTTGATCTGAGGAAAATTTTCCAGCAAATAAGTAAACAATTTCTCTCTGTTTTCTTTTTCTTCTCTGTAAAGTTGGAACAAAACCATCCATTCTCCTTTGGAATTTTGTCTCATCATCAAAGTTCTCAGAAAACCCTCTTGATTTTTAACATCGAAAAAATCTAAACCATGATCAACTCCATATTTTTTTACAGCTAAACGAATTGCGTTGGAAGGATCTTCCTGTAGGAAACATTCTTTAAGATCCAAAATCTTGCTCCACATCCCTGGAATATGGAAACCAAGAGCATCTTTGCTTCCGAAATTCTCTTCTGAACTGATCTCATACTGAGTCAGCCATCTTGCATTCGAGAATGAGAATTCCATTTTGTTTCTGTAAAAATATTGTTCTTCAGAACCTAGAATAGGAACAGTAACGAAATCATCAATTCCGCCAATTCTTTTAATATTATTATAAACTTCTTCCTGTTTAAAATCAAGCTGCTTTTCGTAGCTCATATTCTGCCATTTACAGCCACCACAAGTTCCGAAGTGAATACATTTTGGCTCAACTCTGTAAGGAGATCTTTCGATAACATCTACAGCTTCCCCTTCAAAATATTTTGATTTCGCTTTTTTAACTCGTACGTTAACAACATCACCCGGAATTGCTCCGGAAACCATCACCGCTTTACCTTCTTCGGTTCTTCCGATAGCAACACCTTTTGCTCCTGCAGAAACTAATTTTATATTTTCAAGAATTAAATTTTTCTTATTATTCTTCCTACCCATTCTGATTTTTCTATTTTTTCTAATTGAAACTTGTCCGGTTTCAGTCTGCAAAAATACAATAAAAAAAACCTTATCCGAAGACAAGGTTTCTTTTATACTTTTTTAACTCGATTATTTAGTTGGAGCAGGAGCAGGCGCCTCTTGTGTTTTAGGGGCTTCTTCTACCTGTGGAGCCTGCTGGAAAGCTGACGGATCAAGCTGCAATTGTGGTTGCGGTGCAACTTTTGGCGCAGATAATCCCGTTTGTTTATCTAATAATGTCACCAAATCCTGATCACCCAGATTGTTGAAAGGTCTGCTTGCGATTTTACCATTTTTATCAACAATAATAAAGCTTGGTAATTTAAATCCATAAATTCCATATTTTTTAGCAATATCAGAATTAAGACCTCCATCTCCGTAAACATTAGTTCCGGTAATTCCATTGAACATTGCTTTGCTTGTTTTCCCAAACTGCTCTTTGGTATCATCAAGATTTACAAATACAAAGTTCATTTTAGATTTGTAGAAATTTACAACTTCTTTCAGAACAGGAACAGTACCTTCTTTAATATTAGGATTCCAAGATGCATAGAATACAATCATGTAAGGTTTACCTTTGTTTTCGCTTAATTTGTAAGCTGAACCATCTTCTTTTACCAATGAGGCTTCTGGTGCATCGTCTCCAACTTTAAACCCGTTGATCGCAAACTGCATTTTTTTCAGGTCAGCTTTGATGGTAGCATCTTTAATGTCTTCCTCGATAATTTTTTTGATTTTGTCTGTTGCAGCAGCCGGAGTTTGCGGATGCATATCTGACTGAGCCATTACGAAAGCCAATAAATAATCTTTCTCTGTCTGAGAAATTTCTTTTTTACCTTTTAAAAACTCGTTAAACAATTCTGAAGTGGTAACATCTGTTTTTCCCTGAGTTTTTGCCTGAGCAAACTTTTGGAAATCAGGGCTCATTTTCGTTAAAAGATACTGTCTGTAAAACGGACTTGTTTTTACCATTGTATCTTTATTCTCCTGAAGTTTGTTCTCGTAGTCAGTGAAAACTTTGCCCAATTTGAAAGATGGATTACCACCCATTTTCTTCGACATTTCATAATTTACCAATAAATTAAGAATTGCTGTTTTAGCATCGATTTTCTTCCACTCAACTACCTCTTTACCAGGATTGTATTTCTTCACATTTTCATCAATGTTTTTATTGATGTCAGCTTCGATTTTCTGCATTGCTTTTACATACTTTGCTTCATCCCCTGCAACCAATTCCTGAATATTCAGACCTTGTCCGTAGCTCATTAAAAACTTCTGACAAGCTTGGAAGAAATCATTATCATTTTTAGCATCACCTGTAACTACGTATTCGTTCGGGAACGTCGCTGAATTACCTGAGATATTTAATTTCTGACCTCCTTTAAGGAAAATCAAGTTTTGTTTTCCGGCATAATTCATAACGTACATTCCGTTTTTCGGAGCTTCGAAAGTTCCTGTAAAGTTTCCGTCTTTATCGATCCCGAAATTGGCAAGCGGAAGAGTTGCTACGCCTGAAGCTTCTACAAACTCGATTCTCTCTAGAGGAGAACTTCCTGCGATTTTTCCTTTTACTTCAACTTTTTTTGAACAAGACATTGCAAATATGGCAATGACAAACAACAAAAGATATTTTTTAATCATTATTGTATAATTATTTTTTTGGAATGATTGAATCTTCGATTTCATTTTTGTTTTTAAATAATTTAGCAAAAATAAGTTTTTCAAGTCAACAGATATAATATTTAAACTTATTTTATGAAAGATTTAACTAAAAAATCGCCTTCCTGTGAGAAGGCGATTTTTGTAATTTATTTTTATAACAGATTATCCTCTGTCTGCATAAGCAGCCATGTACTCTCTGTTCATTCTTGCGATATTTTCAAGAGAAATTCCTTTAGGACATTCTACTTCACAAGCTCCTGTATTCGAACAGTTTCCGAATCCTTCGTCGTCCATAGCTTTCACCATGTTCAGAACTCTACGTTTTGCTTCTACTCTACCCTGAGGTAAAAGAGCGTATTGAGAAACCTTAGCTCCAACAAATAACATGGCAGAACCGTTTTTACAAGTAGCCACACAAGCTCCACATCCGATACAAGCTGCAGCATCCATTGCTTTGTCTGCATCTTCTTTAGGAACCGGAATTGCGTTTGCATCAAGCGTATTTCCCGAAGTGTTTACCGAGATAAAACCACCTGCAGCCATTACTCTGTCGAATGCACTTCTGTCTACCATTAAATCTTTAATAACAGGGAACGCCGCACTTCTCCAAGGTTCAATAACGATCGTTTCACCATCTTTGAACATTCTCATGTGAAGCTGACACGTAGTAATTCCTGTATCAGGACCGTGTGCTCTACCGTTGATGTAAAGAGAACACATTCCGCAGATTCCTTCACGACAGTCGTGATCGAAAGCGATTGGTTCTTTCCCATCGTTGATAAGGTTTTCGTTAAGAATATCCAGCATCTCCAGGAATGAAGAATCTGTAGAAACATCCGATATTTTGTAGGTCTCAAACTGACCTTTAGTTTTGCTATTTTTTTGTCTCCAAATTTTCAGGGTAAGATGAAGGCCTTTTTTTGCACTCATAATTATTTATTTATAGGTTGGAGATTATTTGTAACTTCTTGCTTTAACTTCAATGTTTTCATAGATAAGATCTTCTTTGTGCAGAACTTCATTTTTGATATCATCACCTTGATATTCCCAAGCTCCTACATATTTGAAGTTTACATCATCTCTTTCTGCTTCACCTTCAGGAGTAGCATGATCTTCTCTGAAGTGTCCACCACAAGATTCGTTTCTATGTAATGCATCGATAGCCATTAATTGACCAAGTTCGATGAAATCTGCCACTCTGAATGCTTTTTCAAGCTCAGTGTTCATTCCGTCTGCATCTCCAGGAACCTTCACATCGCTCCAGAAATCTTTCTTTACCTGTTCGATTTCAGTGATAGCCTCTCTTAAACCTTCAGGAGTTCTTCCCATTCCTACCTTATTCCACATAATGTGTCCTAATTTTTTGTGGAAATAATCTACTGAATGAGATCCTTTATTATTTAAGAAGAAGTCTACTTTATCTTTAATTTCTTTTTCAGCCTGATTAAATTCGTTAGAATCTGTAGGAATCGCTCCCGTTCTGATGTCTGCAGAAAGATAATCTGCAATCGTGTAAGGAAGTACAAAATATCCGTCTGCCAAACCTTGCATCAATGCAGAAGCTCCTAATCTGTTTGCTCCGTGATCCGAGAAATTAGCTTCACCAATTACAAAACATCCTGGGATTGTAGACTGTAAGTTATAATCAACCCAAACACCACCCATTGTATAATGTACTGCAGGATAAATCTTCATTGGAGTTTTGTAAGGATCATCCGCCGTAATTTTTTCGTACATCACGAATAAGTTACCATACTTTTCTTCAACCCAAGCTTTTCCTAAATCATAGATTTGCTGTTCTGTAGGATTGTGAATATGTTTTTCGATAGCGGCTTCTTTACCTTTTTTCATGATCTCTGTAGAGAAATCAAGGTAAACACCTTCTTTAGTATCATTATTTTCGATTCCGAAACCAGCATCACATCTTTCTTTACCCGCTCTGGACGCAACGTCTCTAGGAACCAGGTTTCCGAATGCAGGGTATCTTCTTTCCAAATAATAATCTCTGTCTTCTTCTTTAATATTTTCAGGTCTCAATTTACCTTCTCTGATCGCTACTGAATCTTCAATCTTTTTAGGAACCCAAATTCTTCCTGAGTTTCTAAGTGATTCAGACATCAAAGTCAGTTTAGACTGCTGCGTTCCGTGAACCGGAATACAAGTCGGGTGAATCTGTACATAACAAGGATTTGCGAAATACGCTCCTTTTTTGTGAATTTTCCAAGCTGCAGAAACGTTTGAACCCATTGCGTTGGTAGAAAGGAAATACACGTTTCCGTAACCTCCTGAAGCAATGACAACCGCGTGAGCAGAATGTCTTTCGATTTCACCTGTTACCAGATTTCTTGCGATGATTCCTCTTGCTTTTCCGTCTACTATTACCAGTTCCATCATTTCATGACGGTTGTACATTTTAATTCTACCTTTACCGATCTGACGGCTCATTGCAGAATAGGCACCTAATAATAACTGCTGACCTGTCTGTCCTTTTGCGTAGAAAGTTCTTTTTACCTGAACACCACCGAAAGAACGGTTATCTAACTGACCTCCGTACTCACGCCCGAAAGGAACTCCCTGAGCAACACACTGGTCAATAATATTTGCAGAAACTTCAGCCAATCTGTAAACATTTGCCTCTCTCGCTCTGTAGTCACCACCCTTGATGGTATCGTAAAACAATCTGTAAGTAGAGTCACCATCTCCCTGATAATTTTTAGCTGCGTTGATCCCTCCCTGAGCCGCAATAGAGTGCGCTCTTCTTGGAGAATCCTGATAGCAGAATGCTTTTACATTATAACCCTGCTCAGCCAAAGTAGCTGCAGCAGAACCTCCTGCCAAACCTGTTCCTACAACAATAATATCAATCTTATCTCTGTTGTTTGGTGCAACAAGGTTCATATGGTCTTTATGATGCTTCCATTTATCCTTAAGCGGACCTGCTGGAATTTTTGAATCTAATTTACTCATATTAGTATATTGATATTATTGAGTTACGTAATGAAAAATTGCAATAAAAATAAAACCTAGTGGAATAAGGATAGAATACCAGTTCCCGAAAGCTTTAATTACTGGTGTATATTTCGGATGTCTTGCTCCAACAGACTGGAAAGAAGACTGGAAACCGTGAGCCAAGTGCAAACCTAAAAGCACAAAAGCAACCACATAAAGAACCACTCTCCAGATATCATGAAATTTGTGGTGTAATTCAGCAAAATACCTTGTTTCATCCGGAGTATTTCCCTGAATGTATTTGTAATTCATTTCCGGAAAATAAAAATCGTAGAAGTGAAGTACAAGAAACGCAAGAATTACCGCTCCTGAAATAATCATGTTTCTTGACATCCAAGAAGAGTTTGCTGCACCATTATTGTTCGCATATTTTACAGGACGTGCTTTGTTGTTTTTAATTTCTAAAACAAAACCCATCACAAAGTGAAAGATTACCGCAAACATCAAAACGGGTTGCATAAGATACTGCACCAAAGGATTGTATCCCATAAAATGAGAAGCCTGATTAAAAACATCCTCACTAAAAACAGATGTCATGTTGGTAGACATGTGCATCACTAAGAAAATCAGCAGAAACATTGCCGAAAGTGCCATTGCATATTTCCTACCTATTGTAGAACTTGTTAAACTTGCCATATTAAGCTTAAATTTGAATTTCCACAAAATTAGGAAATGTTAACAATACGTGAAACTGAGAAATCTCACTATTAGGCAGTTTGTAATGTTTCTAAATAAGAATTAAAACAATAATAAAAACTCGAAAACTTTCAATTATTGATATTAATCTAAGTAATATATTTTGTTTTTGAATTTTACCGTTTTTGCTGAAGCCGGAAAATTTTTAATTGTAACATTTTTAATTCTGCGTTTTGAAACATAAGAATTCACAATATATTGTTGAATCTTATCTCTCTCATCATTAGAATTTAACCAAAAAATGACTTGATCTCCACTCTTGATCGAGATAATTTTATCTTTTTTATAATGATGAACCAAAAATTCATCTTCTTGATTTTCAATAATATTAAAAGAAACTTTAATCAGAATAAATACCAGAACAGATAAAATAACATTGGATGCATTTTTAAAATTAAATTTCTCAAGCATAAATTTCAGAAAATAAACAATCCCGAACAGAGCAAAAACCTCAACTAAGTTTAAAGGAATATTTTCAAAAAATACCGAATCGAAACCTGCAAACCAATGAATGACTTTCAACAAAACCTGAATCACAAAATCATAAATAACGTTGATACCTTCAAAATCTACATTAAAACCGATCAAAGCAGTCATCACAAAAGAAAAAACAATAATCAACTCCGAAAACGGCACGATAAAGAAATTGGCAAAAATTGAAATCAAAGAAAACTGATGAAAATAATACAAAACCAGGGGCAAAGTTGCCAATTGCGCTGCAATGGAAATCGAAATCGTATTGTAAATTATTTTCTTGAAATAATGATCCTGCCTCGGAAGATATTTCAGGATCGGTTGATTCAGCCAATAAATTCCCAAAACCGCCAGAAAACTCAACTGAAAACCAACATCGAAAATCTGCTGCGTATCAATCATTAAAATAATAAACGCAGAAAATGCCATCGAATGAAGCAAATCTGGTTTTCTTTGAAGCAAAACATAAATAAAATACACCGAAATCATAATGCAGGAGCGCATCACAGAATTTCCAAATCCGATAAAGACCGCAAAAATCCAGATAAAAAATAAACTGATAATGATGGCGTATTTTCTAAAACCAACCGGAGAAAACCTCATCATCAGAAAATAAAACATCCCGAAAATCACAACAATGTGCGTTCCCGAAATTGCCAGAAAATGCACCAGACCCGAACGGTTAAAATCCTCAACCGTTTCAGCATCAATTTCAGTACGGTCTGCGAGAATAATTCCTTTTAAAAATTCACGGCTGCGAAAAGATATTTTAGAATTGTCAATTTCTTGTAAGGTTTCTAAACGTTTCTGCCTAATTTTTTCAGAGAAATTTAAATCAGCTCTCAAAGCAGAAGAAATCTCTCCGTTGGTGTAGCATTGATAGAAAATATTTTTTCGCTGCAAATATTTAGAATAATCAAACTGAAAATCATGTTCAGGAGATTTCGGTTGAACAACATAAGCTTTTGCTTTGTAATAATGGTTAAAATCAAGTTCTTTTTTACCCTTTTCAACATTAACAATCGCTTCAAACACTTGGTTTTCAACTCCAGCTACAACTTCATATTTTTTATACTTTTCATTGGAATTTAATTTTTTTGAAACTTTAAAAACTATGGTTTCATTGGTTTTTAAATTAAATTTTTCATAATTAATTTGATTATAAAAATGGAATGATATTCCCAGCCCGAAAAACAATATCACGAGAAGAATATTTCTGATTTTAAATAAAATTTGATTTTTTATAAAAAACAATCCAGAAATTAAGATAGAAATTACGAGAATTATAGTAACAGAGCTTTGTTCAAAAGAAATTTTATCCTGAAAGAAAATTCCAAGAATAAAAGAAATGACAAGAATCAAAAGAGGCTGTCTGTTCAAAATCATCTGTGTTTGAACAAACTAAGTTAAAGAATATTTATATTAGATCGATGTTTTCAGCTTATTTTTTTACAATTTTCTTTATTGTTTGCCCTTTTTCTGTAGTAATTTGAATGAAATAATGCCCTGTTTGTAAATGTGATACATCAAGTATATTATTAATTACATTAGATTTGATAGTTCTTCCTAATTTATCATACAGAAGAATTTTTTTTATTTTATGTTCAGTTAAAATCTTGACTTTATCGATTGCAGGATTAGGACTGATAGTTATTCCTGATGAATCAAATATTTCTTCATTAATTCCTAGATTATTTGTACCTTCAATTGTGAAAGTGACGCCATCATATGTAGCATCAAACCATGTTATAACACCATTACCTGAGCCATATAAGTTTGTTGGACTAATAGACATTGCATAGCTACCGCTGTGAATACCTGTCCACCAAAAAAACGTATCTTGTAAATTATTAACTGATAAAGTTTGCAAATTATTTTTTGGTATAAAAACCAACCAATATTTAACACCCGCTTGCAAAATTAGATTACTTATAATTTGATTAACATCAACTGAATATGTATAATTTTGAAAACTTGTTTGCACTAAATGATATGCTGGAGAAGTATTAGATATATCTATCTTAGCAACTGGCATAACAGATAAATCAGATGGATTTCCATTTGGTTTACCATTATCATCATTATAAATATAAATCATTAGACCTGTCGAACGAGATTGCAAATTATTTGAAATCTGTGTTCCTTGAATAGAAATTTTAGTTACATTACTGGTTTGGTTTAAAGTAAAATCATCTGCAATAGCTACAAATTGACCGTCTGATATTGCAGTAGTATTCATTGCTGCATTTCCTAACTTATTTTGTTGAAAAATTAAATTCGTTTGTGACTTACAAATCAAACTCAAAAGAATAATAAATAAATAATTATGTTTCATGGTTTAATATTTTTTTTAGTTTATTTATGCTTTTAATTTTTCAAAATAACATTCGCAGCATTTTCGCTCGCTCCTTCCCCGCCTAATTTCTCTCTAAGTAACTTAAAATCTTGAAGCATTTTGCTTCTTTTTTCGCCTTCAACAACGAGATTCAGTTCTTTAACAAGGTTTTGAGTATTGAGTTCGTTCTGAATCAATTCTTTCACCACTTCCCTATCCATAATCAAATTGACCAGAGAAATATATTTGATATTTTTAACCAGTCTTTTGGCAATAGCATAAGAAATTTTACTTCCGCGATAGCAAACTACTTCAGGAATATTCAGCAAAGCAGTTTCTAAAGTTGCCGTTCCCGAAGTGACCAAAGCGGCTTTCGAACACCTCAACAAATCGTATGTTTTATTAGAAACAAAATGCACATTTTCATCCACATATTTTTGGTAAAACTCTTTATCTAAGCTTGGCGCACCTGCAATCACAAACTGGTAATTTTCAAAATACGGACGAACAGAAAGCATGATTTCCAACATTTTTTCGACTTCCTGTTTTCTGGAACCCGGTAAAAGTGCAATAATTTCTTTTTCGTTTAAACCATTTTCAGATTTAAAATTCTCAATATTGATTTCCTGAAGTGAAGAAATGGCATCCAGCAAAGGATGTCCCACAAAATGAGATTTTACTCCATGTTTATGATAAAAATCTTTCTCGAAAGGTAGGATTACCATCATTTCATCGACATATTTTTTGATGATTTCTACACGACCTTCCTTCCACGCCCAAAGTTGTGGTGAAATATAGTAAACAACTTTTATTCCTAATTCTTTGGCAAATTTTGCGATTCTAAGATTGAATCCGGGATAATCTACCAAAATAAGAACATCAGGTTTATTATTTTTAATGTCTTCCTTGCAGAATTTAATATTGTTTAAAATTGTTCTCAGGTTCATCGCTACTTCAAGAAATCCCATAAAAGCAAGATTACGATAATGTTTTACCAAAGTTCCGCCTTGTTTCTGCATAAGATCTCCGCCCCAAAATCTGAATTCTGCGTTGGAATCTTTTTCCTTTAAAGCTTTCATTAAATTGCTTCCGTGCAAATCTCCGGAAGCTTCTCCTGCAATGATGTAATATTTCATAAATAATAATTGATGTACGATGAATGATTTTATCTATTGAACTGACAGTTTCAAACATCAAAATTCAAATTATAATTGAGTAAATTTGCTTCAAAGATAATGATAAAAATGTCAGAAGAATTTGAAATAAAAAATAAAGTGGCAGCAAGCGGATTGATCAACTTCGATTTGTCTACATTGCTCCCAAAAGGAGAAAGAAAAGGAATTGATCTGAAAGATTTTCTTTTTATGGAGATGGTTTTAAAAGAAAAAGATTTTCGTGAGAAAGTAGCAGCAATCAACTTAGAAGAATACAAAGACGCTTATATTTATGTTTACAATTCGGCAGATGCGATTGTTCCGCTTTGGGCTTATTTCCTGATTACGGCAAAACTGACTGATACTGCTAAAAAAATTGTTTACGGAAGCGCTGAAAACCTTGAAATGATCCTGATGCATGAAGCCGTAAGAGATTATGACTTCTCTGAAATGAACGGCAAAAGAGTTTTGGTAAAAGGATGTTCAGACAAATCTATTCCGGAGAACGCATATGTAGAATTGGTAGAAAAACTGAGTCCGGTTGTAAAATCTTTAATGTTTGGTGAAGCTTGTTCCAATGTTCCTATTTTAAAGAATTAAGCCTAATTTTTTGATGTTTGATTAAATTTTAATTGTGAATAAATGACTGTATTTCATATTTTTTGATAACTTTGAGTTGATTAACAAATAAAAATATAAACACAAAATGAGTTTAATTGATTTACTTACTGGTAATACAGGAAACCAGGTTGCAGAACAGGCTGAAAACAAATTCGGAATCAGCAAAAATCAGATTATTGCGCTCTTAGCAGTCGCTACACCACTTGTTATTTCTTATTTACGAAACAAATCTCAGGATGCAAAAGAAGCTGAAGCTTTAAACAACGCCTTAGACAAAGATCATGACGGAAGTATTCTGAATGACACTTCGCAACTCGAATCCAGACAAAATGAAGGGGGTTCTATTCTTTCTCACATTTTCGGAAGCGAAAAAAATACTGTTGAAAACCAATTGTCGCAAAACACAGGAATTTCTATTGATAAAATAGGTCCGATCTTGGCGATGCTTGCTCCTGTGATTATGGGATATATCGGTAAAGAAAAACAACAGAATAATGTTGGAGCCGGAGGTCTTGGAGATCTTTTAGGGGGAATTTTGGGTGGAGCTCAAAATCAGGCTCAGCAACAACAATCAAATCCTTTAAATGATATTCTTGGAAGCGTTTTAGGTGGCGGACAATCGCAATCTTCAGGAAATCCTCTGAATGACATCTTAGGAAGTGTTTTGGGAGGAGGCCAACAAAAGCAGCAAGGCGGAGGCGGCATTGGAGACCTTCTTGGCGGACTTTTTGGGGGAAAATAAACCTTTTGAAATGATAAAAAAAGACCAGAGAGAATTTCTCTGGTCTTTTTTATTCCTTTTACTTTTTAGATTTTTCTTCAGAGGCTACAACTGATTTAGCATCTTTTCTCGGTCTTCTTTTTCCGTAACTACCATTGTTGATTTTACCTCTTCTTGATTTTTTGTCTCCTTTTCCCATAGCAATAAATTTTGGTTGATATACGAATTTATAAAACTGAGTTTAAAAATCAAAGATTTAGGCTGTTAAAATTTTTATAATGTTTTTTTGCTGAAAGATGGATGATGGAAGATGGAAGTTTTTTAACCCTAAAAATTTGCATTCCAATAATGAACTTCCTTCATCCGGCTTCAAGCACCTATCCTCCCTACACTTTTACCGTTTTCCATTTTCCTCTTTTAAACAAGATAAAAGCAACGATCGTTATTAAAGTTTCTGCAGCAGGAATTGAAATAAAAACACCTTTTGGTCCCATCTCCAGATATTTTGCAAGAAAGTAAGCTAATGGAATCTGAAACAGCCAAAATCCGAAAAGATTCACCCAGGTTGGTGTCCAGGTATCTCCGGCTCCGTTGAATGCATTAATCATTACCATTCCTATCCCGTAGAAAATAAAGCCAATACTCATAATGTGTAAAGCATTTTTAGCAAAATTTACAATTTCAGGCTCCTGAGTGAAAAATCCAACCAAAAAATCACCTAAAAGAAAAAATACCAGACTTACCGTCAACATGAAAATCACGTTATATTTTACGGTTTTCATAACCGATTCTTCGGCTCTCTGCATTTCGCTGGCTCCCATATTCTGACCAACCAAAGTTGAAGCCGCATTGCTCAGTCCCCAAGCCGGAAGCATGAAGAACATCATTAGTCGTAAAGCGGTCTGATAACCCGCAGAAGCATTTTCACCACCGGTTGTTGCAACCAAATTGGCTAAGAAAATCCAACTACAGGAAGCAATGACAAACTGAAAAATTCCGGGTGTGGCAATTTTTACGACAGATTTTATAACATCAAATTTTGGCTTAAAATAGTTAAGGTGAATTCTGATCTGAGTATCGGCAATTAAAAGATGATACAATTGGTAAATAACACCAATACTTCTTCCGATCATCGTTGCCAAAGCAGCTCCCGTTAACCCCATTGCAGGAACAGGTCCGAAACCTTTAATCAAAACAGGGCACAAAATAATATTGGCAATATTGGCAATCCACAAAGATTTCATTGCAATCGCCGCATTTCCTGCTCCACGGAAAATCCCATTAATTAAAAATAACAGCATGATAATGACGCTGCTTCCCATCATAATTCTTGTAAAATCTTTTCCATAAGCTGCAGCTTCTGGTTTTGAACCCATCAGAATTAAAATTTCTTCAGCATAAATTACTCCAAACAAACTTAAAACTAAGGTTACCAAAAATGAAACCAGCAAAACCTGTGCGGCACTTCTTGAAGCCTGCTCAGGATTTTTCTCACCAATTCGTCTTGCAACCATTGCTGTTGCCGCCATACTCATTCCGATCGCAATAGAATACATGACGGAAAGTACAGATTCTGTGAGACCAACTGTCTGAATGGCGTAACCGCTTTCTTTCAAGTGTCCCACAAAATACAGATCTACTAATGCAAATACAGATTCCATAGCCATTTCGAGCATCATCGGAATTGCCAAAAGAAGAACCGCACTTCTTATAGATGCTTTGGTGTAGTCGACTTCTTCGCCGCTTAATGCTTTTTTCAGGAAAGTGATGTATTTAGACATGATGAGTTTGTTTTGAGCAAAAATATCAATTCAGAAATGAACGCAGCTTGACATATGGAAAGTTTTTCAATTTTAATTGTTAATTAAAATTTTGATAATTAATTATCGTAAAACAATAATTAATTATATATTTGCAATAATAAAATATTTAGCACATGAAATTACTCGGACCAAAATCTATTTCTACAGGATTATCTTATTTATTCCTACTACTGTTTATCTTTTTGTTACTCCACACAATTTATATGACTTTTTTATTTGGAGTAAGCTATTACAACTATACCAACTCTGAACACTTATTACCTGAAGTCATTGAGATTGGAAAATCAAGAGGAAATCATCCGCCTCCGTTTGATGTTTACTTTATCTTCAAATATCCGTTTTCAAATCAGCAAATGATGATGGGGTTTTTCACCAAGCAAACGGTAATGTTTCATTCTTTTCAGAATATATTCTTCTGTCTATTTTTTTTGTTTTTGTATAAAATCTTTAATCATCTAAACAACCATAATCTTTTCACTGAAAAAATAATACAGCAGCTGAAAATATTTTCTATTATTAATATTCTGTACGCCCCGCTCTATTTTTTCATTTGGGTGTATCTTTTTAATGCCAGTTTAGATGGCTCTATAATTATTACTTGCTTAATTTTCTTCTTTTTAGGAATTACAATGTATTTTACTTCTGCGTTTTTCAAAAAAGGTTACCAATTACAATCTGAAAATGATTTAACAATATAAAATATGCCAATCATTTTAATCTGGATGTATCTTTTAGATATAATTCTAAACTACACCATTTCTACAGTATGTTTTATCCTTTTGGGATTGTCTTACTTTGCAATCCTACTTTTAAAAAATTGGAATAAATTACAATCTGAAAACAATCTAAAAAAATTAAAATATGCCAATCATCATTAACGTAGACGTCATGTTGGCGAAAAGAAAAATGCAGTCTCAGGAACTTGCAGAGAAAATAGGAATTACACAGGCAAACCTTTCTATTTTAAAAACCGGAAAAGCAAAAGCATTGAAACTTTCAACATTGGAAGCCATCTGTAAAATTCTCGATTGTCAACCGGGAGATCTTTTAGAGTATATAAAAGATTAATAAAATTCTACATGAATTATCATTTTAGAAAAACGAACGAAATCGATTAATAATTAACAACATGAATCAAAAAATTTATTTAGCTTTGTGTATTATTTAGATAAAATTGATATTTATGAAAAAAATAATTACCACAACTTTATTAATTGGATTTGTTGCTTTAACAAATTCAATCTATGCACAGCAGGCAACAAAAGTTCAGCGTCAAGCCATACAAACAGATAATATTGAGACTTTCAAAAGTGCATTTACAAAAGCTGAGTATGACAAATGCATTGATATAAAGGAACGTTCATACACAATGTTGTCGTACAGTATCAGACATAACAGAAAGAACATTACAAACTTTTTACTTGCAAATAATTCTGATGTTAATAAAGCTTGTAAAGGATTAACCCCTTTAATGGTTGCAGCAACATACGGAGAAACTGAAGCAGCAAAATTACTTCTAAAAAAAGGAGCCAATAAAAATGCAAAAGATCTTAACGGAAAAACAGCAAAAGATTACGCTACAGAAAATAAACAGACTGCAACAGCTGCAATTCTGTAAAAAATTCTGTAAATAATATTTAAAACTTCCTTCGGGGAGTTTTTTTGTTTCTAAAACCTTCAAAAATCTTATCTTTGCAAACGGAAATTATCAAAGGTTCAAAACCTTGAACCATAAACTTTAAACTTTAAATAATAATGTTTCGATCGCACACAAACGGAGAATTATCTCTAAAAAATCTTAATGAAGAAGTTACACTTTCAGGATGGGTACAAACCATTCGTGATAAAGGATTTATGATTTGGATAGATCTTCGAGATCGTTACGGCATTACTCAGTTGGTTTTTGATCAGGACCGTTCTACAGCGGAACTGATGGAAAATGCAAAAAAACTGGGACGTGAATTTGTAATTCAGGTTACAGGAAAAGTAATCGAAAGAATAAGCAAAAACCCCAATATTCCAACAGGAGAAATTGAAATTTTAGTTGAAAAATTAGAAGTTCTTAATGAATCTCAGCTTCCGCCTTTCACGATTGAAGACGAAACGGATGGTGGTGAAGAATTAAGAATGAAATACCGTTACCTGGACATTAGAAGAGCTCCGGTAAGAGATAAACTGATCTTCCGTCACAAAATGGCGCAAAAGGTAAGAAATTATCTTTCAGACGAAGGATTTATCGAGGTTGAAACCCCGGTTTTAATCAAATCTACTCCGGAAGGAGCAAGAGACTTCGTTGTTCCAAGCAGAATGAATCCGGGACAGTTTTACGCATTGCCACAATCTCCACAAACTTTCAAGCAATTGTTAATGGTAGGTGGAATGGATAAATATTTCCAAATCGTAAAATGTTTCCGTGATGAAGATTTAAGAGCAGACAGACAGCCTGAATTTACACAAATCGACTGCGAAATGGCATTTGTAGAGCAGGAAGACGTAATGAATGTATTTGAAGGAATGACGAAAACGTTGATCAAAGACATTACAGGTCAGGAATTCGGAGCATTCCCAAGAATGACGTTCGCCGATGCGATGCAGAAATACGGAAACGATAAACCGGATATCCGTTTCGGAATGGAATTCGTAGAGTTGAACGATTTAGTAAAAGGAAAAGATTTCAAAATATTTGATGACGCAGAATTGGTGGTCGGAATCAATGTTGAAGGATGTGCAGATTACACAAGAAAACAAATCGATGAACTTGTTGATTGGGTTAAAAGACCGCAAATCGGAGCTTCAGGAATGGTTTGGGCTAAATTCCAGAATGATGGTGTAAAAACCTCTTCTGTGAACAAATTCTACAATGAAGAAGATTTAGCAAAAATCATCGAAAAGTTCGGAGCGAAAGAAGGCGATTTAATGTTGATTCTTTCAGGAAACGAGCACAAAGTAAGAACTCAGCTTTCTGCGTTGAGAATGGAGCTTGGAAACCGTTTGGGATTAAGAAAAGGCGACGTTTTCGCACCACTTTGGGTTGTAGATTTCCCATTATTGGAATTTGACGAAGAAAGCGGACGTTACCATGCAATGCACCACCCTTTCACCTCTCCAAAACCAGAAGATATTCATTTATTGGAAACTGATCCGGGGAAAGCAAGAGCCAACGCTTACGATATGGTTCTTAACGGAAATGAAATCGGTGGAGGTTCTATCAGAATTTTTGATAAAGATTTACAATCAAGAATGTTTGATTTATTAGGATTTTCAAAAGAAGAAGCAGAAGCTCAGTTCGGATTCTTAATGAACGCCTTCAAATACGGAGCTCCGCCTCACGGTGGTCTGGCTTTCGGATTTGACCGTTTGGTGGCAATTTTGGACGGAAACGAGGTGATCAGAGATTATATCGCATTCCCTAAGAATAATTCAGGACGTGATGTGATGATTGATGCTCCTGCAGCGATTGCGAATGAACAGCTCGATGAACTGGAATTACAATTAAATTTAAAAGCATAAATTAGAAGCGGAGATTTTTCTCCGCTTTTTTTATTATGAAAAAACTAATATCACTATTATTTTTACTTTTCATCAATTTGTTTAATTGTCAATATGCAGAAGGACAATACACTGAAAGCGAAATTTATAAATTAAAATTAAGAATTGAGAAAGGTGACAAAAAAGCTCTATATGAACTAGCTCCATATTTTGATAGCTCTAAAAAATTAGCAGAATTTCTTGGTTATCATTATTTAGAAACTCAAGAAAGCTTTTTAGCAAAACGAGCTATCGCAGAAAATACGACTTTTACAAATCAAGAAATGAATGTCGACAGTATTTCCAGTTCGAAACAATTTTTAGATTTTCTAAAGAAAAATGAGAGAAAAATAAAATACTCGCCGAACATACGAGCGTTTTATATTACGACAATTAACCAAAGAAATGAATCTGTTGCATTTAGGGAACTTCCTAATGCAAAGTTCGAGAAATTAGCAAAAAAAATTCCTCAAATTCTACAACAAAATTGGATAAAGACCAATAGAATAGACATTTTAATAAAAGAAAATAAACCAGAAGTTCTCGTGAAAATTTGCGAGAGTTTTTATCGCAAAAGAGATAGATTTGATGCTTATAATCGTAATAAAGAAGATTTTTATGACCTTCTTACATTTTTAATTCATAAAGAGATCGGTTCAATAGGTATGAATCATTCTTTATCTTGGGATACTGATGATTATAATTTTGATAATAATGCAATCCTTAATTTACTTATTTATTTCTCAAAAAATTACAAAAGCTTTGTTTGGGACAGTTCATCCAGTTATTTTATCAATAAGTCTTTAAAATCTCAACAAACAGATGAAATCGCAAATCTTTTTGAAGATCTTTACAACGAAAACGATTCTATTGCCTTAAATACATTTATTAAACTTTCCCAAAGCGATGTCAAAAGAGTGAATGAACTTAGCGCAGAAAAAGAGAGGAATTTTCTTAGTAGAGCAAATTACATATTGCCCACTTTTCCATTTAGATTTCTGAGTCAGTTATCTCAGCTTACATCATATTACAAACAAAATAATATTGATTTTCAAGGAACAAAAGATCTTCATACGCACATTGAAAAATTGAGTGCTGAACTTTCTTTTAGAGAAAGAAGAAAGTATGAAAATTATTTGATAGATTATTTGTCATTACAAGACCTGATTCCACTAGAATATTGGTCATTGATTTATGAAAAAAGACCGGGACTATCTGAGTCTGTTTCGAGAATTTTAGACATTTATTACACAAAAAATTGGAATAAAATTCTCAACGATGAAAACCAGCTGACTTTATATCTAAAAAAATCATTATTATACAGCAGAGTTGGCATTAATGGAAATCTTAATTATTACCTTTTTAAATTTACAGAAAATGGGAATGATGTAATAAAACTTTTAAATAAAATTAAATCCAACGATCCAGATATCACTTTCCAGATAGAAAAAGCAAAGAAAATATGTCTAGAACATTTTGACTATCCAATAGATACAAAAAAAACATTTGATGGCAATTTCAATAGCCAGCAAGTCGATTTAAAAACTGAATCCGAAAGGTTGAGACTTACTGCAAAAGATAATGATGATTTTGAACGTGAAATTTTAAAACTTTTTTCAAAAATTGGTTATTCGCAAATTCCGGAAGCTTTTCAAGTCTTAGAAAATTTGAATTTCAATGAAAAAAATTACAGAAATAAATATTCACTTTTTGAAAGGGATTTTGGATTTTTTATGATTAAAGACTGGAAAGATAAAACAGTAAGAGACGAATTTTTATCCGTATATAAATCACATACCGAAAAGGAACTTTATAGATATTATCTTGATCTTGCAGGAATTGATTATAAAAATCAAAACGGAAATATAGATTACGATAAAGTTTACGAAATTCTGAAATTCAACATTGTAACTCCTTTTACAGGCAGTTCAGAGCTTGAAAATGAAGTTGGCGCGGTAATTAAACTTTTAGAATTAGATCAAAAAACAGCATTAGGATATCCTGATAAACTTTGTAATTCTGCAGGGATGTATATTTGTCCACCTTCAGACAGAGCTTGGGAATGGAGAAAATATTTGAAAGAAAAAAAATTGCTTAAGGAAGAACATTCCAAAATTGTTTCATTTAATTATGGTTATTATGTTGATAAAGTTCTGATGTATAGAAGAATAAACGAAGGACAAAATCAATAATATTATTAAAATCATATCCCAATTCCAAGTAAGTATTAATAACTATCACAATTCAGCAATAATTTCCTCACGGCACAATCATTGTACTTTTCACATAAAATAAAGTGCAATGAAAGCAATTTGGAACGGCGCCATTGGCTTTGGCTTAGTCAATATTCCTGTGAAGATTTATTCTGCGACAGAAACCAGTAAATTGGATTTGGATATGCTTGATAAATCTGATTTTTCGAATATCAAATTCAAACGAGTTAACGAAAAAACAGGCAAAGAAGTAAAATGGGAAAACATTGTGAAAGGTTATCTCATGGATGACAAATATATTGTTTTGGATGAAGATGATTATGCTGCTGCAAGTCCTGAAAAATCAAAAATCCTGTCTATTGATCAATTTGTAAAAGAGGTTGAGGTTGATTCTGTTTATTTTGAAAACCCATATTATCTCGAGCCACAGAAAAACGGTGAAAGTGCATACCGGCTTTTGCTGAATGCTTTGGCTAAAACTAAAATGGTAGGTGTCGGAACCTTCGTACTTCGTGACAGCGAAGCCATTGGTCTGATTCGACCTTACAACGATGATGTTTTAGTTTTAAACCGATTACGATTTGCTCAAGAAATCAGAGATTACAAAGACCTTAAAATTCCAACTAAAAAAGCTCCGAAACCAGCCGAACTGAAAATGGCGGTTAATCTTATAGAACAGCTTTCTCAGGAATTCGATCCTGAAATGTATAAAGACACTTACTCTGAATCTCTGCTTAAAATTATTAAGAAAAAAGCAAAAGGTAAGAGTGTAAAAACCAAAAAGACAGCTCCTGCAAAAGAAGGCAAAGTGATTGATTTAATGGCGCAGTTAAAAGCCAGTTTACAAAGTCCAAAATCTAAAACCGCTTCGTAATGGCTCTGAAAGATTACAACGACAAAAGGAAATTCGATGAAACAAGCGAACCCAAAGGAAAAACAAAAAAGAGCAAGGACCAGCTTATTTTTGTAATTCAAAGGCATGCTGCATCGAGATTGCATTACGATTTTCGTCTTGAAATGGAGGGAGTCTTGAAAAGCTGGGCAGTTCCGAAAGGTCCATCTTTAAATCCCGACGATAAACGTCTCGCCATGATGGTGGAAGATCATCCGTATGATTACAAAGATTTTGAAGGAAATATTCCCGAAGGAAATTATGGAGCCGGACAAGTTGAAGTCTGGGACAGTGGGACATATGAGCCTTTAGATAATACCTCAAAAATTTCAGATGAAAAAGAATTGCTGAAAGAACTAAAAGCCGGTTCTTTAAAATTTATCCTTCATGGTAAAAAACTAAAAGGTGAATTTGCTTTAGTTAAAATGAAAAATGCTGAAAATAATGCCTGGCTTCTCATTAAACACAAAGATAAATTTGCCAAAGATGAATATGATGCAGAAGAGAACACTGCAAAAAATTCTTCAGTAACCAAATTTTTAGAGAAAAAAAAAAGCCTAAAAAGCAGCAAAAAGAAGTCATAAGCTCAGAAACTAAACCCAAATTTCAGCGGTTTAATTCTTTAGTTGACGAAAAGAAATTAAAAAGCTTTATCAAACCGATGCTTGCAAAACCTCACGACAAAGCATTTGATGATGAAGACTGGCTTTTCGAAATAAAATGGGATGGTTACCGTGCCATTGCTGATCTCAGTAAAAAACAGCCATTATTTTATTCACGAAACGGGATTTCCTTTTTATCCAAATTCAGCAAAGTTGCAGAAGATTTCGACAATCAAAAACACAAAATGATTCTCGACGGAGAAATTGTTGCTTATGATGAAAACGGAAAGCCTAGCTTTCAAATGCTACAACAGATTGGTGACAATCCCGACTTAGCTTTAACCTATCAGGTTTTTGATTTGCTTTGGCTGAATGGTCATTCTACTAAAGAACTTCCTTTAATTCAGAGAAAAGAATTGCTGAAAGATGCTCTCGTTGAGACTGACATTATCAAATATTGTGATCACATCACGGAAAAAGGCATCGATTTTTTTAATCAGATGAAAAAAATGGAACTTGAGGGGATGATTGCGAAAAAATCTGACAGTATTTATAGCGAAAATCACCGAAGTTTCGATTGGCTCAAAATAAAATTTACCAATACCGAAGAAGCAATCATCTGTGGGTTTACAGAACCACGCGGTTCAAGAGAAGGTTTCGGAGCATTGATTTTAGGAAAATATATACACGGAAAACTGATTTATGCAGGGCATACAGGAACCGGATTCAATCGTGAATTGATTCTTGACATTCTTGAAAGATTAAAAAAGTTAATCATCAAAACTTCTCCTTTCGAAAATAAACCTAAGACCAATATGCCCGTAACATGGACGAAGCCCGAATTGGTTTGCGAAATAAAATTCTCAGAAATTACCAAAGACGGAATTTTCCGACACCCTGTTTTTGTAACAATACGTGAAGACAAAGAGCCAAAAGAAGTAAAAACTTCGTCAACAGAACTAAAAAATACACCAAAATCGAAACTTATGAAAACGAGCAGTCGTTCAAAAAATTCAGATTCAGACAAAGAAATTACTTTAAACCGTCATAAAGTAAAATTGACAAATCAGGATAAAATTTATTTTCCGAAAGACAACATTACCAAAGGTGATGTGATAGCATATTATCAGTCAGTTGCCGAATATATTTTGCCACACCTTAAAAACCGTCCGCTTTCTTTAAATCGCTTTCCGAATGGGATTGAAGAACAAGGTTTTTATCAAAAAGATGCAGGAGACAGCATTCCGGATTGGGTTAAAACAACACAGGTGTTTTCAGATTCCACCGATAAAAATATCGATTATATCTCCTGCAATGATAAAGCGACATTGGCTTATCTGAATAATTTAGGTTGTATCGACCTCAATCCGTGGAACTCTTCACTTCCCGATTTGGATCATCCCGATTTTTTGGTTTTAGATCTCGATCCTTCGAAAAAAAATACGTTTGATGATGTGATTGAAACGGCTTTGCAAGTAAACGAAGTTTTAAAAACCATTAAAATTGACGGTTATTGTAAAACTTCCGGAAGTACGGGAATTCACGTTTACATTCCGATGGGTGGTAAATATGATTTTGACCAGGTAAAAGATTTTGCCCATATTTTAATGAAACAGGTTTATGAGCGACTACCCAAAATTACCACTTTAGAAAGAAGCCTACAGAAACGTGACGATAAAAAAATCTATCTTGATTATCTTCAAAACCGTACCGGACAAACTTTGGCAAGTGTTTACAGTTTACGACCGAAAGAAGGAGCCTCTGTTTCGATGCCTTTAGAATGGGATGAAGTAAAAAAAGGCTTGAGACCGACTGATTTCAATATTCATAATGCTTTGGAAAGAATTAAGGAGAAAGGAGATTTGTTTAAAGCTGTTTTGGGAAAAGGGATTGATATGATGAAGACGTTGGAATTACTAGGAAGTGCTGAATGAAAAAAGCGAGAAAAATTCCCGCTTCTTAATTTTATTTCTTTATAAATTTATTTGTTATTTCATCAATTTTCAAGAAGTATATTCCTTTTTGTAAGTTTCTTACATCTATTTTGTTATTTTCAATTTCATTTGTTAATATTAAACGTCCATTTAGGTCAATTATTTCTGCTTTTGAAGAATTACTTTTCAGATTTTCAACATTAATAAAGTCCTCTACGGGATTAGGATAAATTTTAAAATTTTCTTTATTTATTTTGTCAACTGCCAAAACATTATTATTTAATATCTTAGTAACAATTCCCTTATTAGGATTCTGATGATATCCGAAAGTCATAATTTTATTATCATTTGTAATAAGTGCAGATCTTATGTATTCAGAATAATTTAATTCTACATCGATAACCCCATTATTCCCAAAGGTCTGATCTACTGATCCATTAGGCTTAAATTTCTTTAAAAATTGATTGTAATTTATCGGAGAGGCAGTTGGGCTAACATTACAAGCTAAAATAATATTATCATTTTGGTCTAATAATAATTGAGGGAAAAGAATATTGTTATCGATTAAATAATTATTGTTATTATAATAATGTTCATTTACTATTCCGGCATTTCCAAAAGTGGTATCTAATTCTCCATTTTGATTTAGTTTAAACAAAGTAATAAGTGTTGGATCCGTTGCACTAGAAGAATAACCATACAAATATACTCTGTCATTCTTTGTTGCTGCGTTAACGAAATAGGTTTGATATCCGGATAAGGGTGTAAATTGTATGGCTGCATTATTATAAGTACTGTCTGCTAATCCATTTTCAGAATATCTTTTTTTTATAAAATCATTTTGTTTTTGTCCTACAATGACAAATTTATTATCACTCTGTATCAATAAGTTTCCATCTTTACCCTCTTCTAAAACAACTCCATTATTTCCAAAACCCGTATCAAAAGAACCATTCTCATTTAAACGAACAACTCCGATCCTATTTTCTTGGTTTTCTAAAGCAAAAAAACAAATCAAAAGTTTATTAGAATTGGTTAAGACAATATTCCTTATATAAAAAGCAGTTATATTTCTACTATCAAAAAATGAATTAATAACACTTGCATCAATACTTCCATTAGCTCCAAAAGTTGCATCATAAGATCCATTTTCATTTAAACGTATTATTTTTTTGAATGACAAATCACAGAGAAATATTTTTTGATCCGACCGGATAAGCATTTTTGCAAATTGCATGTTAGGAATTGATGGATAGAGATTATTGGGCGGCATTGTTAATGTACTAAATGTATTGTCGATGGTGCCGTCACTATTTAACCTCTGTACAACATTCGTTCTAAAATACGGATAAGGATTGTTAGGACTTGTGTAGCTACCACTTACAATAATCTTTTCTTGGGATGTCATCGCACCAGCGTCATAAGTAAACCCATAAGTGTTATTCGGTGTGTAGGTCATTACACCATTAGCACCAAAAGTCTGATCTAAAAATTGATTTTGAGCTTTTGCGTTTAGAGTAATACAAAAAACTACTAAAAGAAATAAAAATCTTTTTATCATGGTTATTAAATTTAATCACAAATATAGTTTTAATTTTTTTTACGGCAGTTTCGCCACCAAACTCTCCGGCAACATTTTTAAAATCAAATAAATTATTTTCCATTTAAAATTGGGAACTATGGTAAAAGAATTCCTGGCGTTTACAATGAATTTTGCTACATAATCCGGCTCCATCATTAAAGATTCATTCAACTGTAAACCTTCATTAATTTTTGTTCGAATATAACCAATGACCAACGCGTTGACTTTTATATTTCTTGAAGCTAATTCCTGTCTCAAACCGGCCAAGTAAGTTGTAAAAGCCGCTTTTGTACTTCCATAAACGAAATTACTTTTCCGTCCACGAACTCCCGAAAGAGAAGATAATCCGATAATCCTTTCTAAATTTTTGTTGTTTTGATCCGTTGCAATAATATTGAGTATAGAAACTGCTCCCATATAATTGACCAACATCATTTGTTGAGCTCCTTTGAAGTCTCGCAAAGCTTTTTCATTATCCACTAAAAAACCTGCAGCATAAACAACAATATGAGGTTTTATGGGAAGTTCATCATAAAATTTTTGGTGAGAATCAAAATTAACAGAATCAAAACTTAAAATCGTAACTTTTGATTGAAGATTACTTTGCTGAACAAATTCTTCCAGAGATTGTATATTTCTGGAAGCTGCAATAACAGAAAAACCTTTTTCGATGTATTGTTTGATACATTGTTTCGCAACGTCAGAATTTGCACCGAGAATGAGAACGTTTTTGTTTGTGTTTTGATTCATGGGGCAAAGATATTTTTTTAATTTCTTAAACGCTAATTTCACGAATATTTTCACAAATAACACGAACGTTTTGTTATTTCGATGAAGGAAAAATCTATTATATATCATCGAGCTTTTTATTAGAAAAGATTCTTCACTCCACTACGTTTCGTTCTGAATGACAGTTTACCTAACCATTAAAAAGAATCGGCGCGGTGAGCTTTGCTCACCGCGCCGAAACACAATATTATCAAAACTAAAAATTATTTCTTTTCAGTTTCTGTAGTTTCTTTTTTATCAGCTGTAGCTTTGTCACCAAATCTGGTTGCTGTAAATTCTCTTGAGATGGCTGCTTTTTCAAATTTCAGTTTTCCTGAAAGTGTTTCAATAACCACTCCGTCTTCCTGAATCTGAGCAATTCTTCCGTGAAGACCTGAAGTAAGCACTACTCTGCTTCCCACTTTAAGATCTTCCTGAAATTTTTTCTCTTGTTTCTGCTTTCTCATCTGCGGTCTGATCATCAGAAAATAAAATCCGACGATCATTACTCCCATCATCATGAGCATGGTGGTAGAGTTTCCCTGTGCAGGTGCTTGTAAAAATAATGTCAACATAAATATTTTAATTATGGTTGAATATTGGCGTTGAATGTCAATTTTACCGGAGCGTTTTCTACATTAGCGAAAACATCTGCATATTTTTGTACACTTCCGTCAAAGTTTGTGGAATCAAAGCTCAAAGTAATTTTCCCTTTTTTACCCGGCATAATCGGATCTTTTGTAAAATCAGGAGCAGTACATCCGCACCCAGGCTTTACTTCAGAGATAATTAATGGGTTTGTACCTGTATTGGTCACTTCGTAAACGTGGTTTACTTTTGCTCCTTTTTTAATATTTCCAAAATCGAAATTGCTTTCAGATAATGCAATGGTTGTTGTAGGCTGATTAGATTTTACTGGTGTTGCAACTTCAGTTCCTGTAACAGCTGTAGCCGGAGCTGCAGGTGTTGTCATAGAGTCAGCAGAAGGGGCATTTGTAGAATCTACTCCGGTTACCTGTGAAGTTTCTGATGATTTATTTTCTTCTTTTTTACAAGAAACCAATCCGAATCCGATAACAGACAAAGCAATTATTGATAATGTCTTTTTCATATTAAATTAATTTTAATTTATATTCTATTTAAATCTTTACAGTATTTATCTAAAATCCCGTTGATGAATATATTTGATCGGTCGGTTGCAAATACTTTTGCGATCTCAATATATTCGTTAATAACAACTCTTGAAGGTGTAAAAGGAAAATTATCAAGTTCAGAAATGGCAGTCGTTAAAATCACTTTATCCATCAATGCAACTCTCTCCAAATCCCAGTTTTCAAGACGCTCAGAAAGTTTCTTCTCGTTGGCTTCCCAATTATTCAGCGTGTCTCTTAGCAGCTTGCTTGCGAAAGTTTTATCCTCTTCATCTTTAATCATTTTAATTAAAGTACGGCTTTCTTCATCTTCTTTCAAAAAACCAATTGTTTTCTGAACCATTGAATTGGCAATGTGAATATCATCTGCCCAGGTAAGCTCTCTGTCACTTATGTAGTCATGAAAATCGTCATTTTCAGCAATATATCTTAAAAATAATTTTCCGATAAATTTCTGATCTTCTTCAAAAGAATACCCTTCCTCTTTCATAAAATCCTGATAACGTTTTCCTGCAGTCATTCTCTGGAAAGTTTTTACCAGCATATCATCATGCAAATCCCACTTCAAATCTTTATGCTGACCAGAGAAGAATAATCTTTCAGGGTTTTCTTCAAGCTTTTTTAAAACCTGATTATTAATAAATTTTTGATTGGGGTTGACGTCAGAATCAGTCTTGAAGTATTTATTCTTACCAATTTCCATCTGATTTTCTGCAAGATCTTTCAGACCTACCAAAAAATTCAGCTGATAAATATAGAGATTGTAAATTTTCTCTATTCCTGTAAACATGTTCTTTTCCAAAACATCAATTTTTACAGGATTTTGGTAGTACGAATACACACTTTCTACTACTTTTTCACGGATTTGTCTTCTTCCTAACATTCAAAGAGCTTTTTATGGGTGCAAAGATATGAAATTTAAAATTTATGAAATTCTCAGTCTCCTTCAATTTTTGTAATTTTGTGAAAGTTTATGAAAGCACTGAAAACTCTGAACCCTTACTTTTGGAAGCACAAAATATTATTGTTTTGGGGGTTACTATTCATCATCGCCAGTAATTTTTTCAACATTTATAAAGTACAGTTTGTCGGAAAATCAGTTGACGAGCTTACGAAACATGGCAATTTAGGCTTCAACAGACAGGTTCTGATTTACGTTGCTATTATTGTCGGCTGTTCGCTTCTTACAGGATTTTTCACATTTATGATGCGACAAACGATCATAGTTGCTTCAAGAAGAATTGAATACGAACTGAAAAACAAAATCTACAGACATTATCAGGATTTATCTTTAACGGATTACAAACAGACAACGATCGGAGATTTGATGAACCGATTGAGTGAAGATATCGTTGCGGTAAGAATGTATTTGGGACCGGGCGTGATGTATGTTGTCAACTTGGTGGTTTTACTTTTAATCACAAGTGTTTACATGCTCAAAACGGACGTTTCGATGACTTTATGGACCTTGTTACCGCTTCCTATTTTATCATATATCATTTTTAAAGTAAGCTCGATCATCAATAAAAAATCGAAAGTGATGCAAAAAAGCCAGTCTGCGATTTCAACTTTTGTACAAGACAGTTTTTCGGGCATCAGAGTGGTAAAATATTTTGCGAAAGAAAAATACATTCAGAAGAATTACGGAATCAAAGTCAGCGATTATCAGGACAAAGCTTTAGATTTAGCAAAAACGGAAGCATATTTCTTTACTATTATTTTATTTGTAATCGGCTTATTGAATGTTGCTGTGATTTTAATCGGTGGCGAAAAATATATTGCCGGAGAACTTACAGTAGGCAAAATTGCTGATTTCTTCATGTACATCAATATTTTGATATGGCCATTCTCAATGGTGGGTTGGGTAACTTCGATCAACCAGAGAGCAGAAGCTTCGATGCATAGAATCAACGAATTTTTAGAAAAGCAATCAGAAATTTATAACAAGAATTTTGAAAACTATCCTATCAAAGGTGATATTGAATTCAGAAATGTTTCCTATGTTTATCCGAATACCGGAATTAAAGCTTTGAGTAATTTAAGTTTTAAAATAGAAGCCGGAAAATCTTTAGCCATCATGGGAAAAACCGGAAGTGGAAAATCTACCATCGCCTTACTTCTTTGCAGACTGATTGACCCAACTGAAGGAGAAATTTTAATCGACGGAAAAAATCTGAAGGAACATAACTTAGAGAATTACAGAAATTTTATTGGATATATTCCGCAGGAAAGTTATCTTTTTTCTGATTCTATCGAACATAATATCGGTTTCTCCATAGACAATCCTTCTCACGAAAAAGTAGTGGAATATTCTAAAATCGCTGATGTTCACAAAAACATTATTGAGTTTAAAGATCAATACAAAACCATGGTCGGTGAACGCGGAGTGATGCTTTCGGGAGGTCAGAAACAGAGAATCTGTATTGCAAGAGCCTTAATTAAAGATCCGAATATCATTATTTTTGATGATTCTCTTTCCGCTTTAGACACAGAAACAGAACAAAACATCCTCGAAAACATTGATTCAAAAATTCATAACGCAACTTCCATAATCATCACTCACAGAGAGTCTAGCGCTCAAAGAGCCGATAAAATCCTTAATCTTAGCGAAATTACCAATTCTGCAACGGCATAGTCAAAAAATTTTGAATTGTTAAATAAATCATAAAAAAAATTTTGTGGTTGGAAGAAAAATTTTATATTTGTTCTTAACAAGATTAAAAAATATCTAATAATGAGTGAATACAAGGAACGCCATGAAAATGAAATTTTCACCAAGGTGTTAAAAGCGGGGAGAAGAACTTATTTCTTTGATGTGCGCGAGACGAAAGCGGGAGATTATTATCTTACAATTACCGAAAGCAAAAAGAATTTCGGAGAGAATGGGGAGGCGACATTCGAGAAGCACAAAATCTATCTTTACAAAGAGGATTTCAAAAGTTTTCAGGAGATGTTTAATGAATCTACAGATTTCATCATTAATGAAAAGGGTGAGGATGTCATTTCAGAAAAACATGATAAAGACTTCAAAAGCAAAAGTTATACAATCGATTCTGACGATGAAGTTTAACTAAAAAGAATATCTAAAAACACAAGCATCTGGAAAAAGGTGCTTTTTTTATGCCTGAATTTCAAAATACTCATTGGATATAAAATAAAAAAAGTACACTATAAAAGTGTACTTTTTTGGGTGAATGAGGGGTCTCGAACCCCCGACCTTCGGAACCACAATCCGACGCTCTAACCAACTGAGCTACAATCACCGTTTTGTGAGTGCAAATATAGGAATAATTTTTAAGCTACAAAATAATTCCGTCAAAATTTTTCAAAGCAATCAATTTTTCTGTTGTAAAGCCTTCTGCGTACGTTACTCCGGACAATCTGCCCAAGTCCTGAGCACGATAAGTAAGACTTTCATAAAAGTCTTTTGATGTTATTGGTGTCTCCGGTTCCTTAGAAGTTGGGTCATAGAATTGAGTCTTGAATGCCATACAAGCTTCTATCTTTTTATCAAGATGGTCAGAAATATCAATTACGAATTCAGGTTCTATATTTTTCCACTGAATATAATGAAAAATATGTTTCGGCCTCCAAACTTCCTGGTTTTCTCTATCTAAAACAGTCTCTATTTTTCTTAAGCCAGCTAAAAAGCACGCATCAGATACTAATTTCGCTCCTTTTGCATGATCTGGATGTCTATCACCAATTGCATTGGCTAAGACAATTTCCGGACGGTATTTGCGAACCATTTTTACAATCTCCATCTGATATTCTTCCGAGTTAACCAAAAAACCATCTTTTAATCCTAAATTTTCTCTTGCTGAAACACCTAAAATTTTTGCCGCTTCGGTAGCTTCCTTTTTTCTGGTAAGATCAGTACCTCTGGTTCCGAGCTCACCTCTGGTAAGATCTACAATTGCACAGGTTTTTCCTTCTGAAATTAATTTAGCAATAGTTCCGCCACATCCAAGTTCAACATCATCAGGATGCGCTCCAAAAGCAAGTATATCTACTTTCATTTATTCATATTTATTTTAATCGAAATACCAATCAAGTACTTTAGAATCGGTAATAAAAAGTATTTCATTTTCAAAGGTAAGCTTTAAAATAAAAACTTCCCAAGCCTTACGAATGGGAAGTTTTAATATCTATAATTTAAATTTTAAATTACTTGTTAATCTCTGCACTTAGTTTTACAGCGTCCTGATAAGAAGGATCAAGTTGCAATGATTTAGCAACATAATCTTTTGCTTTTGCCAAATCTTTATCTTTTTCAAGATATGCAACCGCAAAGTATGCATAAGCAAGGGTCTGTTTATTAGCTTCTACTTCTGCCGGCTTTACCGTAGAAATAAATTTCTCGTAAGAAATTTTAGCCGCATCATTATTCCCGGCTTGCTGGTATGCATAACCTTGGCTATAATAAGCAGGTGCCCAATCAGGAAGAAGTGCGCTCATTTTACCCCATGTAAGGATTGCGCCATTCCAGTTTTTAGCATCCTGATAAGCATTTGCCAACTTGTAAAGCGCATCAGAATCCTGTGCGTTTGCAGCTACTTGCTTCTTAGCAGCTTCAATTTCAGGAGTAGTTGGCCCTGCATCTACTGAAGCTTGTGAAGCTCCTCCTCCATTGATTTTAGCCAACTCCATGTCCCACTTCAAAGTCTCATCTTTTGCTGCTTTAGCCAAAGCCACTTTCTGTTGAGATTCTGCCTGTAAAGCTGACTTTTTAGCAGCGTCCGTTTCAGTTTTTGCTAAACCTGCTGCAATCAATCCCATCAATCCCTGATCAGCCGGTTGAACTCTAGATTTTTCAGCTTTTGATACGAAAGAATCCATGTTTTGTTTAGCTTCAGCATATTGTCCGTCTGCATAATTTACATAAGCTCTTAATTTAAATTTGATCGGATCATCAATCTTGTCAAAAATCTTATCTAAAATTGCTTTTGAATTTGCATAATCTTCATTAGTGAAATACAATTTTGCAATCTCTAACTGCGTATATGGATCTTCATCAGCATATTTTGTATAGTTGATCAAATCCTGAGTTGCTTTTGCATTTTCCTGATATTTGATATCATAGGCTGCTAAAGCTTTATATGCAGGAGCATAAGTTGCATCGGTAGCAATTGCTTTATCAATACTTGTTTTAGCTTGTTGCCATTGTTGAGCAGCCATCCATAAAGTTCCTATTCTCGTGTGAACAGAAGCTTTATTTTTAGCTAAAGGCAAAGCCTTATCATAAGCCGTCATTGCATCACCAGGAATTCTCTTTAATCTGTAAGCATCTCCTAAAGTATAGTAATAATATGCAGGAACGTCTTTCTTAGCTCTTTCTACAGCTTTATTTAAATATTGAATTGCTAAATCAGGCGAGTTATTTTTCTCAAATAAAGTTAATGCTTCAGCAGCTCTGTACAGAACTTCTGCATCTTTTTCTCTTGAATCTGTAACAATCTTCTGAATTTCAGCAATCGCAGATTTATCACCTTTTCCAAGTTTTACAGCCGCTAAACCAATTTGATTTAAATAACTTTTTTTATCAGCAGCTAAACCTTTGTTAAAATTTTCTGAAGCCTGAGCAAAATCTGGCTCACCTTGTCTCAAAAATGTATTCCCTAGGTAGAAATAATTTTCTGCTGTAGGCTCTTTTGCAATCATTGAAGAGAAGTTGGTCTTAGCAGCAGCAAATTTATCACTGTCTATGCTGTTAATACCATCCTGCAACGTCTGAGCAAAAGCAAAATTGGTAAAAAATACCACTGATGCACCTAAAGCAATCTTCTTTACATTCATAATCATTATATCTTTCATTATTATTTTAAAACTTGTATTAAAAAACGAATTACAATTACACAATTTTCAGACCAAAATAATGCATTTAAATTGTATAAAAGGTAATATTAAGATTTTTTAACGCATTTGAACTTCGCGTCTGTAGATGTTATATGGCTGAAGCCCCTCTTTTTCGACAATCATCTGACCCAGCTGTGTACAAGAATATCGAATGAACCCATTAGCAATGTTAAAATTTCCTTCATTTGTTAAGAAATAAAGAACTCTTGTAAAAGGATATTTCATTTCTCTCAATCCATCAGTATTCGGATAATATGATTTTTCATTGGTGGTGACTGGAAGGATTTTAATCATTTCTCTTAACTTTTCCATTTCTTTATCGTAAGGACGGCTAATTGTATTCAAGCCGATAACGCCAATTTTATTGGGATATTTGTTTAATTCTTCAATAACATTTATACTTCCCGGAATAATAGAAAATTTAAGATCACGAGGTTCTTTCTTAAGTTTTTGAGCTACAAAGTTCAGATTACTGGAATTGGTTCCGTCAAAAACAAAATTCTTATCATCAGACTGCAATCCTGCTGTTATTTCTTCCATTGTAATGCTCGTCTTTACTGAATTTTTCGGAACAAAAAATACCACTGCGTCAGCTGCAAATTTAGCAGGCAGGTATTTTAAATCAACTTGTTTTTCGTAAAGTTTAATTTCTTCAGGAGACAATTCTTTAGACATCACCGCGATTCTCGCTTTATCATTAAGCAAATCTATAAAGCCTAAATCTTCCTTCTTTGCCACAACTTTTATTTTAGTATCAGGATAGCTTATCATATAACCTTCTGCCAAAGCTTCTGTTACACTTTTAAATGACTCATCCGTTAAAATTGTCATTTCTCCTTTATGATAAGATGGCGATTTTTCTTCTTTTTTTGAGCAAGCAACAGCTAATATCAAGAATAGAAATAGTACCAATACTGGTTTTAGTTTATTCATTGTCTCCTTTGTTTTTAATTTTTGAAACTGCTCTCCATATTCTGAAAAAACCATAAAGCATAACAAGCCCACCCAACGGATAAGCAACAGTAGGTTCCAAAACGGTAAAAAAGAATTTGTAAACAATAATTACAATTCCGAGAATAATATAGAATAATCCTGTGACTAAGGATAACCAATTGAACATCATACAACAAAAATATTAAAAAAAATAAAAAAGAGAAGCATAAGCCTCTCTTTTTTAATTATTATTAAAATAAATTAACCTTCGAAATTCATTGTTAAAGGTAGTCTGAAACGCAAACGTACAGGCTGGCCATTGATTTTCCCTGGTGTCCATTTATTTTTAATTGATTTTACAGTTCTAACAGCTTCTGCATTAAAATCAGAATTTTTGCCATTAGCTTTTACGTCTGTAATAGATCCATCTCTTTCAACAACGAAAGTAATTTCAGTTTTTACAGTCCCTTCATCGCCACTCATTGCAGAACCATCAAAATTATTAGAAATTTTAGTTCTGAATGCGTTAATTCCGCCAGGGAATTCCGCATTTTGTTCAACTTCATTGTAGATCTGAGTATCACTTACCTGAGGCTTAACTTCGGCTGTTGAAGCCTTAGTACCTGTTGATGGTGGTGGCGGTGGTGGCGTATAAGCCGGAGCTTTAACACCTTCCTGATTCTGCAAACCAGTAGTTGTTTCTAATTGCTTAGAAATCGGCGGCGGTGGAGTCTCAATTTTCGGAGCTTTCACTGGTTCCGGAACTACGTTCTGAATAACTTCTATTTTCTCTTCCTCTTTTGGAGGTGGTGGTGGTGGTGGTGGTTCTTCTTCTTTTGGCTCTTCAATAATTTTATCTTCCTGCAATACATCTTTCAAATCCAACTGAACTTCCTGCTTTTCAGGAGCATTCATGTTTTTAATTGTAAGATAGATAAACGGAGATAAAGCAGCCACCAAGAATAGAGATGTTCCAATGATAAAAGACTTTGTCAGTAATCTAGGATACTGATGTCTGATATCATATGCACCATATTCTTTATTTCTATTTTCAAATACAATCTCGTCTAAAGTAAGATTCTGACTGTACACATTTTCATCTGCCATTGTAATTCAATATTAATGGTTAAATTACTTTGTTGCAGGAGCAGCACCAGCTGGATTTCCTACTTTCTTGTCATAGATTGCTTTTTCCCAAGGCTTCAGATCGGTAACACCGTACTGCTCACTTTTGGTAATAGCCATTTCGTCAAGAATATCTACAAAGTTCTTATACACTGCATCGTCAGTCGGTTTGATAATTACTGTAAACTTAGTTTTATCTGCCGCATTAGCTTTTGCTTGCTCGATTACTTTTCTGATTCCTTCTCTGTCAAAATTAGTTTCGTTCAGATTTTGGTCAGTCAGAGAAGTATTATCTTGCTGATGCCAAAAAATTCTGTTATCTTTTCCTAATAATAGAGAAATTGAATTTGAAAGTTTAATTTCTGTTGGAGGTGGTTTTGGAGTATTTTCTTTCGGTTTAGCCGGAAGACCCAAATCCATAACATTCGGTTTAGAGAATGTGGTTGTGAACATAAAGAAGGTAATCAATAGAAAACCCAAGTCCACCATCGGAGTCATATCAACTCTGGTACTCTGTTTCTTGGAACGTACCTTGCCGCCTTTGGCGCCTTTTTCCTGTACTTGTACTTCTGCCATTTCTAATCGATATTATTCGTTAGGTTTACCTTCTTGTGACGTAATCAACCAAAATTTAAGAAAATCAATATCTCTTAAACCCTCAAATAAACTTTTAACTTTAGGGTACTCCGTAGTAACGTCACCTTTGATTGCTAATTTGTAATCAGGATTAACGCTAAGACTCTGCTCTACCCAGTCAACTAATTGTTTATTAGTACTATCCATAGGAATCCCTGTAGGACTCTTATAATTCTTTCGCTCATCTTCTGACAGGTTAAGAAAGCTCTTTAGCTGTGCCATAGGAACACCAACTGCCTGAACTCTCTGGAATGCTGCAATTTCGTTTGGAGAAAAAGCAGGAAGATTATACTTCTCACCCATTTTTTTAAGAAGATCTACTCTTTCTGAAGCATTGTCTACTGGCTGAAAATAAAATTTTCCGTCCGGCGTAGCATTAATAGTCATTAAACTTGCATCAGGGAGTAATTTTTCTGATATTGAAGATGGCGGTTTGATCTGCTCCACATCAGGTTTTTTGAACTGTGTGGTCAAGATAAAGAACGTAAGTAATAGGAATGCAACGTCACACATTGCCGTCATATCCGTAATTACTCCGTGTCTTTTTGGTTTGACTCTCGCCATTATTTTATAATTTTTTAATTAAACTTCTTTCTAAATAATGCAAATATCTTGCTACAAAATTCTTAGTTGAATTCTGCGAAAGACTGCTGGATGCTCATAGCGATCTCATCGATCTTATAAGTTAATCCATCAATTTTAGAAGTAAAGAAGTTGTAAAGCATAATCGCAATTGCAGAAGTACCAATACCTAAAGCCGTGTTGATCAATGCTTCAGAGATACCTGTAGAAAGTGCAGCAGCATCAGGAGTACCACCACCAGAACCTAAAGCAAAGAATGCTTTGATCATCCCGATTACCGTTCCAAGTAGAGCGATTAGGGTAGCCACTGTACCTAAAGTAGAAAGAATCATCATGTTTTTCTCTAACATTGGCATCTCAAGAGTTGTAGCTTCTTCGATAGCTTTGTTAAGAGCAACCATTTTTTGTTCTTTGTTCAATGTAGTATCATGAGATAATGCTTTGTAAGTCGTAAGACCTTCTTTTACTACGTTACCAACAGAACCTTCTTGTCTGTCACACTCTTCAAGAGCTTCGTCAACTTTGTTTTGGTTTAGTAAGCTTCTTACTTTTACAACGAAGTTGTCTAAGTTTCCTTTTCCTGCAGCTTTGCTAAGGATGAAATATCTTTCGAAAGAGAAAACGATTACAGTAATCATGAAAGTAATCAAGATTGGTACGATAACCCCTCCTTTGTAGATAATTCCTAAAAACGAATCTGGGTGAATGTCTTTCCCTTCAACACTTGAAAAAGCAACTGATCCAGAACCTAATTTTTCTGCATCTTTAAAGTTCCCCGGACTACCAAGAACGAATAAATAAATACAAATACCTATTGCCAATAGAATAGGGATAATTACAGCTGGATTAAGACCTCCTGCTTTTTTAGCAACTACTTGCTCATCATTTTTTGAAACATTCATTTCCATATTTAACTAAATTATATTGTTTTAAAATTTTAGAGTTTGTAAAATAAAGGCAAAAATAATTAAAATACAAGTGTATGAGAAAACATTTTATCTTTTTTTCAAAGGTTTAATATACCTCAATTCTAAAAATGCAAATATTTTCAGATATTTTATCAATTATTTCAAATTTTGAAAAATACATTTAAAACTTGAAAAAATTAGATATGTTTTTTTATAATTTACCAATGTTAAATTTCTTTTAAATTACAATATTTACAATTTTTTTTGGCACCACTATGATTTTTTTCGGAGTTTTCCCCTCTAAAATCTGTCCCATTTTGTCATCTTGAAGCACTGAATCTTCAACTTCCTTTGGAGATAATGTTGCCGGAAGGGAAATTTTAAATTTCATCTTGCCATTTACACTTACAGGATACAAAATTTCATCTTCTATCAGATAATCTTCGTTCAGCAAAGGGAATTTTTCAAATTCTATTGTCTCATTATGACCTAATTTACTCCAAAGCTCTTCACAGATGTGCGGAGCATAAGGAGAGATGATAACGGCAAGAGGTTCTAAAATATTGCGTTTGTTACATTTTATTTTCTGCAATTCATTTACAGCGATCATAAATGAAGATACAGATGTATTGAAAGAGAAGTTTTCGATGTCGTAAACCACTTTTTTTATTAATGTATGCAAAACTTTATATTCTGCTTTTGTCGGCTCTTCTTCCGATACTTCAAAAACCTCACCATTAAAATATAAATTCCAGAATTTTTTCAGGAAACCGTAAACTCCGCTAAGACCTTGCGTGTTCCATGGCTTAGATTGTTCTAATGGACCTAAGAACATTTCATACAATCTTAAACCGTCTGCTCCGTATTCTTCACAGATATCATCAGGATTTACAACATTGTATTTTGACTTAGACATTTTTTCTACTTCACGACCTGTGATGTATTTTCCGTCTTCTAAAATAAATTCTGCATCTGCGTAGTCAGGTCTCCAAGCTTTGAAAGCTTCTGTGTCTAATTCGTCAGAAGTTCCTTTTAATAAAGATACATCAACGTGGATTGCCTGAGTCTGATAATCTTTTGCTAGATTTTTTGATACATATTGATTTGTACCGTCAATTCTATACACAAAAGCGCTCATCCCCAAAATCATTCCTTGGTTGATCAACTTTTGGAAAGGCTCATCATTTTTAATATATCCTCTGTCTTTTAAGAACATATTCCAGAAACGAGAATATAATAAGTGACCGGTCGCGTGCTCGCTACCACCTATATATAAATCAACCTGACCCCAATAATCTGAAGCCTCTGGTGAGGCAAACATTTTATCATTTTTCGAATCCATATACCTAAGGAAATACCAAGAACTTCCTGCCCAACCCGGCATTGTAGATAATTCTAATGGGAAAACAGTTTTTTTGTCAATTAAATCAGTATCAACAATTTTCTGATTCTCTTCATCCCATGCAAAAGTTTTTGCATTTCCTAATGGCGGATCTCCGTCTTCAGTCGGCAAATATTTTTCAACTTCAGGAAGTTCCAGAGGCAGTGCGGAAGTCGGCAACGTATAAGGCATTCCATCTTTATAATAGATAGGAACTGGTTCTCCCCAATATCTTTGTCTTGAAAAAATTGCATCACGCTGTCTGTAATTCGTTGTTCCGTGACCGATTGCTTTTTTTTCTATGGCATCAATAATCAATGTTTTCGCTTCATTATAATTTAAGCCGTTTAAGAAATCAGAATTTACACAAACAGAATCTTTAGAATCAAAAGATTTTTCCTGAACGTCCTCGTCTGTTTCTACAACTTTTTTAATTTCTAAATTAAATTTCTTCGCAAATCTGTGATCACGCTCATCGTGTGCAGGAACAGCCATTACAGCTCCCGTTCCATAACCCATCAAAACATAATCTGAAATATAGATCGGCATTTTTTCTCCGCTGAACGGATTGATTGCATAACTTCCCGTGAAAGCACCGGAAACGTTTTTCACGTCAGACATTCTGTCTCTTTCGGTTTTTTTGGAAGTTTCTTCAATATAAGTATCTACCTCAGCTTTTTGTTCTGCTGTAGTAATTGTTTCTACTAAAGGGTTTTCCGGAGCCAAGACCATAAACGTTGCTCCAAAAATTGTATCAGGTCTTGTGGTGAAAACTTCAACGATTTCGTCATGACCATCAACATTAAACCTAACCTGCGCTCCCTGAGATTTTCCGATCCAGTATTCCTGAGAATCTTTCAAAGGTTGCGGCCAGTCTAAAGTTTTTAAACCTTGTAATAATCTCTCAGAGTAAGCAGAAATTCTCATGCTCCACTGCATCATTTTCTTTTGGAAAACAGGGAAACCACCTCTTTCAGATTTTCCGTCTTTCACTTCGTCGTTCGCCAACACTGTTCCTAAAGCAGGACACCAGTTTACAGTCGTTTCTGCTCTGTACGCTAAACGGTAATTTAAAAGAATATCTTCTTTATCCATTTCAGAAGCAGATTTCCATTCTTCTGCTGTGAAACTTAATTCGTCGTTCTGATTCGCATTTAAACCTTCTGTTCCTTTTTGTTCAAAATGTTTGATTAAAGTAGAAATAGATTCAGCCTTATTCGTATCCTTATTATACCATGAATGGAACAATTCAATAAAAATCCATTGTGTCCATTTATAATAAGAAGCATCGGAAGTTCTCACTTCCCTACTCCAGTCGAAAGAGAAACCAATTTTTCTTAACTGCTCTTCGTATCTTGTAATGTTTTGCTCAGTTGTGATCGCAGGATGCGTTCCCGTTTGAATAGCATATTGCTCAGCAGGAAGCCCGAAACTATCGTAGCCAACCGGGTGGAGAACGTTGAAACCTTGATGTCTTTTGTACCTCGCATAAATATCCGATGCAATATATCCAAGCGGGTGACCTACATGAAGCCCTGCTCCGGAAGGATACGGAAACATATCGAGAACATAAAATTTCGGTTTGTCTGTGTTATTGGAAGTCTTGTACGTTTGATTGTCTTCCCAGTATTTCTGCCACTTTTTTTCTATCTGCTGATGATCGTAAAACACTTTTTTATAGATATTAGATGTTAGTAATTAGACATTAGATTTAAAAATTCCAATTCTAATTTTCACAAAAATAATGAATTTATAAGAAATGGAAATTGAATTTCAAATTAAATATATGCGATACTTATAAACAAAAAATCTCATCTTACGATGAGATTATATATTAAAGCAATACTGAATTATTATTGAGCTATTCTTTTGAATGTATAAGTTGTAGACTTATAAATTGTAGGATCCGTTGTATCTTCAATTTTAAGATTCAATGTCTGAGCATCCAGTAAAGTCACTTTACCTTTATCTGCAACAACAGTTCCCTGATATTTGATCTCTATATTTTTTTCAGAAGCATTATAGACGTAAGAGAAATTACGTTCAGAAATTGTGCTGCACGTAGGAGTAGATCCAGCCATATCTTTATTGGTTCTTTTCCCGGAAAGATTTTCGTTAAAAACCCATCTTGATTCTTTTTGACAATCTGTGTAAACAATTTCATCAGATACTCCCGTTCCGTCTACCTCAACTTGGGTAATCACCTCTTTAGTCGGAGACCAAGTTCCTACAAGAGGAAACACCTGTTCCGGAGCGTCGTCGTCGTTACATCCTGTAAAAGCTAATAATGATAATCCTGCAATTAATGCTAATTTCTTCATAGATCAAATTTTTCAAGGCTTAAAATTATGATTTATTTATAATTATTAAACATATTTTTTGAAGAAATATTATAAAAATTTATTATCTCATATCTTTTTGCCTTTACAAATGCTTTAAATGACGTTGATTTAACAAATATTCAAGCAACGGAAATACACTGTATTCTGTAAAAAAAACTATTTTTGCACAAAACACGACAAATGCAAGACATCACGAAAAATAATTTCGACTTCCTCCGAGTTCTATTGGCTTTTATTGTTTTCTTAGGACACTTAGGCGCTTTAAGTGCTTCTACTGAACTAAAATTTCTTCAACACAGCCCTGTTGAAATTGCAGTTTTCGGATTTTTTGTTGTCAGCGGATTTTTGATTGCAAGAAGTTATGAAAGATCCTCAAGCCTTAAAAGCTACTTAACGAAGAGAATAAAAAGAATTGTTCCTGCTTATTTATTGGTCATTTTCCTGTGTGCGATATTGCTGAGCTTGGTAAGCACTTATTCTCTTACCGAATATTTCGCCAATACACAGGTCTATAAATATCTTTTCTGGAATTCTTTGTTTCTAAATTTCAAAGCACCCTGGCTTCCCGGAGTTTTCGGAAATCAGGCGGTGAATGGTGCACTCTGGACTCTGAAAATAGAAATGTGCTATTATTTCTGTGTGCCTTTGCTGTTTTTATTATTCGGAAAAAACAATAAATACAGAAACGTCAGTTTAATCATTCTCTACTTTTTATCACTTGCTTATCTTAATTATTTTGAATCAGTAGGTAAAATTTCAATGGCAAAACAGCTTCCCGGAACACTTTCTTATTTTATCCCGGGAATGTTGATCTATTTTAATTTTGATAAATTTATTAAACATAAAAATTCACTGTTTATCATCGCTGTTTTAACGGTCTGGATCGATTTATTCATCAACATTCAGCTATTTTCCCCAATGATGATCGGGATTATTATATTGTATATCGCTTATTCTTTGAAATTTTTAAATAATTTCGGGAAATATGGAGACTTCACATACGGGATTTATATTTTTCACTTTCCAATTATCAGAACATTTACCACTTTAGGATTATTTGAAGATTACAATCCTTACTTGATGGCGTTCTTCTGTATGCTGATTGTCATCGCAGTCGGGGTGAGTTCATGGCATTTTTATGAGAAAAGATTTTTATAATTTTAATGTAATTTAATCACAATGAAAGATCTTGTTTCTATCATTACGCCATCTTATAACTCCGCTGAATTTATTGAGGAAACGATACAGTCTGTCCTTAACCAAACTTATGAAAACTGGGAATGGCTTATCTCAGACGATCGCTCAAAAGACAATACAGTTGAAATTATAAAAAAATATAATGATCCGCGAATAAAACTACAGGTTCTCGAGAAGAACGGCGGCGCAGGAAATGCCCGTAACAAAAGTCTTGAGAGAGCTCAGGGAAGATATATTTCATTCCTGGACTCTGATGATCTCTGGTATCCGGAATATCTTGAAACA
The DNA here is from genome assembly GCF_001693475.1 of Chryseobacterium sp. CBo1. Taxonomy (NCBI): domain Bacteria; kingdom Pseudomonadati; phylum Bacteroidota; class Flavobacteriia; order Flavobacteriales; family Weeksellaceae; genus Chryseobacterium; species Chryseobacterium sp. CBo1. The sequence goes on along the minus strand of NZ_MAUH01000006.1, from coordinate 90,565 downwards.
ATGACCTGTTTTATGCAGAAAAACAATGCAGAATTGGTATATTGCAACTATTCAAGATGTGACGAATATACGATGGAGCCAATTTTAAAAGATTTTGAAGCAGATAAAATCGTAACGTTTTCCAATTTGCTTAAAACCTGCAGACTTGCTCCTGTTTCTACCATTTACGACACCAAAAGAGTGGGGAAATTTTACTTTCCTATAAAAAGCAAACGTGAAGATCATGTGATGTGGCTGAATTTATTAAAAGAGATTCCTAAAGGTTATCCTCTTAAAAAGACAATGGCAAAATACAGAATGCGTAAAAACAGTGTTTCCAGAAAGAAAAAAAATATCATTAAAGATCAATATCTTGTGTATAAAGATTTCATGGGGTTTTCTACTGTAAAATCTTTATATTACACAGCAAACTGGGCACTGAACGGATTTATGAAATATTCTAAAATATTTAATTAATGGAGTATTCTAAAGAATTTAAAGCAGCTTTAAGCCAACTTTCAAATATTGAAAAAGACCGGTTAATTTTCAGGCTACTGAAAAAAGACAAAATTCTTTCTAAAAAATTGTATTTCGAATTAATCGATGAAGAAACTACCGATCAGAAACGTGACCAGATGGAAGAAATCGTGAAGGAGAAAGTAGAATATGCTGCAAAATATATTAGCAATCAAAAATATTTCGTCGTTCTCATTCGCAAGATCAGTGCAGAAATTACAGAACACGTTAAAGTAACAACCGATAAATTCGGTGATGTTTCTTTGAATTTATTTTTAATTAATCAGATTTTAGAATACAACGATAAACTGAGCAGACAGAGATTCAATGACATTTATAAACTTTACCTCTATATCATCAATAAAATTGTAAAAGCTTTAGCGTTAACTAAAAAACTCGATGAAGATTATTGGATGGAAATCGACCAACTTCTTTCAACCGTATATGAAAAAGTAACCAACAATATTTATCTCGAAAAACTTTTCATTAATAATGGAATCGATTTTAATTGGTTTAATGTCGAAAGAATTCCTGATCATTTTGATTTGATTATTAAGGACATTAAAAGTCAGGGATTTTTAAAGTGATAAAATTTTATTAATAATCAATTCAGTTGAATTTGGCTGCTCTGTCACAAATCTGCCAGCATTTTCAGACATTTCATTCAACAGTTTTTCATCTTTTATCAAGCTTAAAACAAATCTGGCTGCAGAATTTTCATTTTCAAAAGACATCCCTCCTTTTGCAGCAATCAAATTATCTGCTTCAGGATTTTTTTTGTAATGATTTCCGAAAATTACAGGAACACCGAAAGTTGCTGCTTCCAGAATATTATGAAGTCCCGCATCGTGAAAACCGCCACCGACAACAGCAATATCACCATAAGAATAAAGCTTGGAGAGTAATCCTATACTATCAATAATTAAGGTTTGAGAGTCTGAGAGTTTGAGAGTTTGAGCGTTTTTCAATTCACTGTACAACAACGCTTCAGGGAAAATTTCTTTTAAATGCTCTACTCTTTTTAAGTCGTGAGGAGCGATGATTATTTTTAAATCTTCATTATTTTCAGAAATAATTTTTGCAATTTTTTCTTCAGCCTGCCAAGAACTTCCAAAAACAATCACTTTTTTTCCGCAAATAAATTCTTCAATAAAATCAACATGATTATTTTTCAGCTTAAGTTGCTTTACCCTGTCAAATCGGGTATCTCCGGTTACCGAAGAATTTAGTAGACCAATACTTTTAGCCAAAACATATGAATGATGCGTCTGATGAAAAAACCAGGTCATATTTTTTTTCAGTTGTTCTACAAACCATCTTCCGTAGCTTGTGAAGAAAGATTGGCTTTCATAAAACAATGCCGAGATCACAAAAGTTTTTACATTCTGATTTTTAAGTTCTGCCAAAAGATTGTACCAGTAATCGTATTTTACCGTGAAAAACAATTCGCAGTTGAATTGAGAAACAAATTCTTTTATAGTATTCTTTTTATCGAAAGGGAGATAACAAACAGCGTCTGCAATATGTTTTTTCTTTGCGACATTTTCATAACCCGATGGCGAAAAAAAGGTAATCAGAATTTTATGATCCGGGAAATTTTCTTTGAGCTTTTCTAAAACAGGAAGCCCTTGTTCATATTCTCCCAGACTCGCAGCATGCATCCACAAAACTTTATCAGATTTTGAAAATGCAGATTTTACAATATTTAAGGATTGCTTTCTTCCTTCAACGCCCTTTTTAGTTTTATCATGAAACAACGATAAAACTTGCATTCCGAAAATGAGAAGATGCACAAATATAGAATATAAAAAAGTCATCAATTTTTCATTAAACCTCTAAAAAACTGAACTCCACCGAAGATCACCGCTCCGTAAGCAATAAAACCACCCTTTCCGCTTGCGAGAGAAGCTAAAGTAATGGCAAGTCCGCCAACAAACCAAAGTCCGCCATAAAGAATATCTTTATTGGCCTGTTTTTTTTCAAAAACTTCTTTTTGGAATGCCTGATCTCTTCTTAGTTTTTCAAGCTTTTTGTTTTCTTCGGTAACTGTTTCAGAAAACTGTGGTAATGAGTTATGGTATTCCTGATAATTTTCCACATTTTTACTTTCAAAAAATTCAGCTTCGAGTTGATCAATCGGCTTTCCCTGCGCTACAGCAAATGCTGTAATTAGTTTTTCAATTTCTTCATTGATCTGAATTCCTCTCCTTTTGATTTCAGAATATGCTAAAATTACTGTTTCTTCTGTATAATATTGCCAGCTCACCAAAATTTCCGACAGCTGGAAACTTTTTGAATTTGAAATCTGAGCTAATGTTTTTGTGGTTTTCATGTTTAGTTTTAAAAATTATCTATATACGTAAGCTGCAATTATCGCAGCCATGACACTTAAAAAAATAAAAGGTATAAATATTAAAATAGGAACTCTTGCTTTTGACTCCGCATTAAAGCTATAACGAAACGTATAATCCTGAATATTTAAAAATAATAACAAAATAAGGAATAAAAGCCCTTTCATCAGAAGAATCATAATGAAAAACTGAACAGATGAATTGGCATCCGTAATCTCAACCGGGAAATTACCTGTCTCAGGAAATTTGCTGATAAATATAAAAGCAATATAGAAGATTGCTGATAAAACCGGCAATAAAAAAGCAAATCGCTTTTTACCAAAATGATCCGGCTTTCCTTCAAAATCAAAGTGAGTCGGGATTTTTTCGGGAAGCCTTTTATATATTCTCAAAGTATAGATCCACAATAGCAGAACTAAAATCAAATTCAGTACATCAAATACACTAAAAATTACGCTTCCCATAGAAATTTATAAAATACTTTTAATGACTCTTAATTTATGCGTGTGCTTATTCAATTCTTTATTAAAAATTCCCGAAGAATCAAGCGTATCAATTCTTACTTTCCCTGAAGCATGAATGATCTTTTGGTTTTCGAGCATAATTCCTACGTGAATAATTTTCCCTTCAGAATTTTCGAAAAAAGCTAAATCACCTGGCTGACTTTCTTCGACAAAAGTTAAAGCTTCACCAACTTCTGCTTGCTGATAAGTATCCCGCGGCATTTTCACATGATGAATTTTGTAAACCAATTGCACAAAACCGGAGCAATCTACCGCAAAAAAACTTTTCCCACCCCACAAATAAGGAATGTTCAAAAATTCTTTCGCTGTTAAAACAATACTTTCTCTCACATCATGACTACGTCTTGATGCAACGGCAGGAAATTCAACTTCAGAACCCATTGAAAGAAGTGTTTTTCCATCATTGGTCATTATCGAAGAAAAGTCTTCTGTAATTAAGGTTACTTTTCTGTTGGCAAGATATTCGTCGGTTACCGGCTTGATCTGTTTGGTATCCATCCAGCCTTCGTATCCGTCGTAGTGCATTTTTATTTTAGTCCAGTTTTTATTCACTTCCAGAATATCTGCACTTTCGCCAAACAAAATTTCGGTAACGATTTCTGCCTTATCTGAATTTTCAGCACGAACAGGTGCAACGGTCACGACACAAATTCCTTTATTCATTTATATTTTCAATTATAGATTAGGGTTGAGGCTTAGGTTGACAAAATAACGCTGTAAAATCTTGACCATCCAACCTCAAATTACTTCCTTCTCAGGAAATTTACTCCGTCTCGCAAAGGTAAAATAAGATTTTCAAAATCTTCATCTTTTGCCACCAAATCATTAAGCTCCTTGATAACCTGAGTAGATTTCTGTTTCGGGTTTTCATCTAACACCTTTCCATACCATAAGACATTATCAAACATTACGACAGAACCCGATTTTGTTTTAGGTTTAATCAATCTGAAATATTCTGCATAATTTTCTTTATCGGCATCAATAAAAACCAGATCAAAAACCTCATCCGTATTTCTTAAAAACTCTTTTGCATCCTGGATCTTGAAATTAATTTGGTTTGAATATTCACTTTCAGAAAAATATTTCCTTGGCAAATAAGCAAGATCCTCGTTTACATCAAGTGTTGTAATTTTTCCTTCCGATGATAATCCTTCCGCTAAACAGAGTGTGGCATAACCTGTAAACGTTCCGATTTCCAGAACATTTTTTGGCTGCATCATCTGAGCAACTATGGTTAAAAGCCTTCCCTGCTGATAACCGGAAATCATGTGTGGCTGAGTCGTCTTCTGAAAAGTTTCCCTTCTCAATTTTTTTAGAATTTCAGGCTCTGATGAGGCATGATTTTCTAAATACCTATCCATTTCAGGATTTTTTTCTTCAAAAAAGCTCATTATTTTTTATTTGTTCAAATTTAATTAAAATAAATCGGTGCGCTCAATGAAAATCGAAACACAAATGAAAATTACCGTAAAAACACGGATTGTTTACATCACCATTCCCAGTTACCTTTGCATCACTGCTTTAAAAAAACGAGGTAAATACTATTATGGAGACGAAAATAAATTTATCCGCTGCGAAAGGAATCCAAAAAAACACAAAAACTTCTCCTTCCGCAACAAACACTACCCGAAATAGCAAACGCAGTCAATTTTTAAAACAGATTATACAGCTTTTGAAAAAAGAAGATGTAGTCTGAAAAAAACACAAAAAAATTCCGATAATTACTTATCGGAATTTTATTTTGGAGCTTAATTCTTTATTTCTTTTCTTTAATATCCATCAACTTCATGAATTCATCCAGCTTAGGCATAATGATGATTTCCGTTCTTCTGTTCTCTGCTCTTCCCGAAACGCTCATGTTTGTCGCTTTAGGATTATACTCAGAACGGCCACCTGCAGTGATTCTTGAAGGATCAACTCCGAACTGTGACTGTAAAACTTTCGCTACGGCAGTACCTCTCAATGCAGAAAGATCCCAGTTGTCTCTCGGAAGATTAGAGGAACTTAAAGGTGCATTATCTGTGTTACCTTCAATGAGTACAGAATATTTGTCGTAATCGTTGATTACTTTAGCTACTTTACCCAAAACTTCCTGAGCAGCCGGCAAAACATTGTAATCACCTGTTTTGTAAAGCATATTATCTGATAATGAAATCATTACCACTCCTTTAAGAACTTTTACCTGAACATCCTGATCCGCAACATTATCCAAAGATCTTTTCAGTTTGTTTGATAAAGCTAAATTCAAGCTGTCATTCTTAGCATTTGCTGAAATAAGCTGTTTGATATAAGAGTTTGAAGCATTGATCTCTCCAACCAATTTATCAATATTTGCAGAGCTTTTCCCCGTATTTGAAAGACATGCATCCAAAGATGATTTCAAAGCATCATGCTGACTTTTCAAAAGGTTGTTTTCTGCTGTCAACGTAGAATTCTGACCTTTCAGATCCTGAATCTCACGCTGTCTTTCGCCAATATTTTCAATACACTGTTTGTAGTTGCCACTAAGAGCATCATACTGTTTTTTACTTACACAAGATGTCATTCCCAACACCACTGCCGAAGCCATTAAAATTTTAAAAATCTTCATAAATAAACTTTTTAAACGATCTCAAAGGTAACAAAATTCATTTTAATAATATGGTTTATCTTTGTACAAAAGAAATTCTAAGCATGACGCTTTCACGATCCGCTTTCGAAAAACAGCTTCAAAACCTCACCCAATTATCTGACAACCAAACTTATCTTTTGGCGGTAAGCGGCGGTGCAGATTCTATGGTTTTAGCATATCTGTTTAATAAATTACGGGATTTTGGATACCAATTTCAGGTTGCGCACATTAATTATAAACTTCGTGGGGAAGATTCGGATTCGGATCAGAAAGTAGTGGAAGATTTTTGCGAAAAAAATAATATTAAATTTCATTTATATGAAGTTTCGAAGAAAGATGAAAAGCCTGAAAATTCTATTCAGCTTTGGGCAAGAGAACTTCGTTACCGGTTTTTTAAAGAGATTCAGGGAAAAGAGAATTTAAATTTTCTGGTGACAGCTCATCATCTGAACGACCAATTAGAAACTTTTATCATCAATCTTTCAAAAGCTTCCGGAATAAATGGTTTAAGTGGAATTCTGGCAAATGAAAGTAATATTCTTCGACCTTTACTAAATTTTTCAAAAGAAGAAATTTACAGATTTGCAGAGAAAAACAAAATTGATTTCCGAGAAGATCTTTCCAATAAAAAAAATGATTACCTGAGAAATAAAATCAGAAATGAAATCGTCCCGAAACTTTCGGAGACCAACGAACAGTTTTTAGAAAATTTCAGAAAAAGCATTTTGTATTTAAATCAGACTAAAGATTTTGTTCATCATCAAATTCAAGAAATTGAAAAAAATATTTTAATTGAATCTGAAGAAAACACTATTTTAAATAAAGAAAAACTGAATCATAAAACTGAATTTATTCAATTTGAAATTTTAAAAAAATACGGATTCAATCAACCCGGAGAAATTCAGAAAATCTTCATTGCTGAAACCGGAAGTATATTTTATTCAAAAGAATATAAATTAATCATCAACAGAAACGAATTGATTTTCATTGAATTAAATCCAAACATAAAAATTCAGGAAGAAATCGTTTTAACCAATACCACAGAATCGCATCAAAATCACTTTAGCATCGACATTTCGCAGTCCATTGAGCTCATCGAAGAAATCAATAAAGACTTCAATTGGGAATTTGATGCCGAAAAAATCACGCATCCGCTAAAACTTCGCACCAAAAAAGAAGGAGACTTATTCTACCCGAATGGTTTTTCGGGGAAAAAGAAAGTTTCTAAGTTTTTTAAGGACGAAAAATTGTCTATTTTAGCGAAGCAAAAAATCTGGCTGCTAAGTGACGGAAACGATAATGTTTTAGGCATAATTCCGTTCAGGCAAGACAGACGATACGCAAAAGATGAGAAAACCCAAAAAGTTCTCACAATTTTTAATCGAAAGTAAAATGAAATTTAAAAGCTGGTTTTTACTGATTCTATTGTTTTTGGCAACAGGAATCAATGCACAAATCAAAAATCCCGTAAAATTCAAATTCGCAGTCAACGATCTTGGCAATAATCAGTACGAAGCCGTTCTGAATGCAACGCTTGAAAGCGGATGGCATATTTATTCAAGAGACATTCCGGAAGACACAGGAATTCCTACAGAATACGTTGTTTCGGGGAAAAACATTGAGCTGATCGGAAAATTTCAGGAAATCGGGAAAAAGCATGAAGAATTTTCTGAAGCATTTGGCGGAACAATTATTTATTATTCGAATTCTGCTGGTTTTAAGCAAAAATTTAAATTAAAAGATCCTACAAAACCTGGAGATGTAGTTGCCGAAATTACTTACCAAACTTGCGACGACCGGGTTTGTCTTGCTCCGAATACTTTAGAATTCAATAAAACAGTTACTCCGAATGGAACCGCAGAAACTGCAATTGATAAAAAAACAGAGCCGGCAAAAGATTCTGTAAAAACCACTGAAACTGTAGTTGAAAATCCTGCAAAAGGAGAAATTACTGTTACAGACGCCCCAAAACTTGACCCGAAACAATTAAAAATTGCTTCTATTGATATTGCAAAACCTTTGACAGATTGCGGAACAGGCTCATCAAAAATCGATGAAAATTATTGGACGTATCTTTTATTGGGCTTCCTTGGAGGTTTAATTGCTTTACTGACTCCATGCGTATTCCCGATGATCCCGTTGACGGTTTCTTTCTTTACAAAAGGAAATAAAAACCCGGCAAAAGGAAAAAGAGATGCATTGATTTACGGATTTTTCATTCTTTTAATTTTTGTTTTATTGAGTGTTCCTTTCCATTTAATTGACGGAATTGCAGGAAATATTTTTAATGAAATTTCTACGAATGTTTGGTTGAATATTGTATTCTTCATCATCTTTATTTTCTTCGCAGGAAGTTTCTTCGGATATTATGATATTACTTTGCCAAGTTCGATTGCCAACAAATCTTCAAAAGCTGAAGAAGCAGGCGGAATGATCGGTATTTTCTTTATGGCTTTAACTTTAGTAATCGTTTCTTTCTCTTGTACAGGACCTATTTTGGGAAGTTTATTGGGAAGCGCCATTACAGGTTCGGCAAACGTTCCGATGCTGTTGACATTTGCTTTAGGAGGTTTTGGTTTAGCTTGGGCAATTGTATTCGGTTTACTGGCGTTATTCCCGCAAGCTTTACAAAGTCTTCCGAAATCAGGCGGTTGGATGAATACCGTAAAAGTTGTTTTAGGTTTTGTAGAATTGGCTTTGGCTTTAAAATTCTTATCAAAAGCAGATTTGGTTTCTAAAACATTCTTAATTAAAAGAGAATTATTCATCGCAATATGGATTGTGGTTGCCATCGGATTGGTTATTTATTTATTCGGATTAATAAGATTTCCACATGATGATAAGAAGCCTAAAATTTCTATTACAAGAAAAATTATCGGTGTTTTAGGAATAGGATTTATTGTTTATTTAATTCAGGGACTAATTCCTGCCGAAAGACCAAAACTGCAATTGTTAAGCGGAATTTTGCCTCCACTAAATGTAAGTTATTTCCATGACGAAAAAGACGGAATTCTGGGAATGCACCCTGAACATGATTTCTTCGCTGCCATTGAATTGGCAAAAAAAGAGAAAAAACCGATCTTAATAGACTTCACAGGTTATGGTTGCGAAAACTGCCGTAAAATGGAAGAGTTTGTATGGAGCGAACCCGATATTTTACCAATTCTTCAAAACGATGTTGTTCTTGCTTCACTATATGTAGATGACAAAGAAGAACTTCCTGAAGATCAAAAAACCAAAATAGATCTGGGAGACGGGCAGGTGAAAAAAGTAAAAACAATCGGTGATAGATGGAGTTTATTCCAGACTGCTAATTTTAATAATAATTCTCAACCGCATTATGTTCTTTTAACTCCGGACGGAAAAGTAATTAACACACCGGTTTCCGGATATATGGAAAAAGAGAAATTCAAAAAATTCTTAGAATGTGGTGTAAATTACTTCAAGAATAATAAATAGAAGTTCAAAATATATTTAAAGACTCATACTGAAAAGTGTGAGTCTTCTTGTTTTTCATCAGATCCTATGTAAAAGTTTAATTATTCATTAAAATTTGAATAATTTTATTTAATTTTGAATAATCCACACCAAACCAAATGCTTATGAAATATTTCAAATCTATTCTTTTATTTTTTTCTTTTTCTTTCATTGCCAAAGCTCAGGCTCCAATCATCGAATGGCAAAAATCTTTTGGCGGGTCAAATAGTGAAATTTCAAAATCTATTGTGCAAACACCAGACGGAGGATATATTACTGCAGGATATTCAAAATCCGGAAATATATCCCAATCCTGCAACAGATATTGTTCGCATCAATCATCTTCCCATAGAAAGTACAGTGGCTATTTTTGACACCGCAGGAAGAAAGATTTTCAGTAAAAAATATTCTGAAACAAACATTTCTATTGATGTTTCAGTATTTATAAGCGGAATATATATTATTCAGATTGACAGTGCAGAAAAAAATATTCTTTCTAAAAAATTGCTCATTAATAAATAATCCAGACTCTTAAAATATCATAAAAGCTTGTGAGAATACAATCGTCACAAGCTTTTTTATATTTCCAAATCAACAAAATCAAAATTCTTCAAAAAATTCCATAATTAGGTATAAACTTTGCATAGAATCATTTTACAATGAATTAATAATTCATTAAATCTGAAAATTTGTTCAATACTAAAAACTGAATTATGGCTGAAGTTATCACAAACGAAAAACAAGGCGGAAAATCCCGTCAGAGTAAAAAAAGAATCGGTATCGACATGACCCCAATGGTTGACCTAGGATTTTTATTGATTACCTTTTTTATGTTTACCACCAATTTTACCAAACCCAACGTCATGGATTTAGGCTTGCCTGCAAAAGATCCAAATCCTACCCGAACTGATAATATTGTAATTGACCAGCTCAATCAAATTACATTTATCATCGGAGAAAACAACAGAATTTTTTATCATCAGAGCAACGAAAAAGAATTAACAGAAGCCGGTTTAAAAGAAACAGATTACAACGGCATGAATGTTTCCAAGATCATTTCAGAAGCTTATGCCAAAGCTCCTAAAAAAGAGATCTTCACAGTCATTGTAAAACCAACTGACGATTCGAATTACAAAAATTTCGTAGACATGATGGATAATATTTCGATTGCCAAAAAAGAACGATACGGAATTGCCGAAGTCAAACCATGGGAAAAGAAAGTTTACGAAAACGTAATAAAATAAAACCTCAGAGCATTTTTATAATGCTCTTTTTTTATATAAATTTGAGCATAAAATTTCTACCCATGATGAAAAACATCTTCATTTTATTCGGAATTGCAATTCTGAGTTTTTCCTGCTCAAAGAAAGAAACCACAAGCACAGACAAAAAATCTGACAGCGTAAAAATTGTAGACTCCATGAACGCTGTGACAACCAAAATAAACGACAGCATTCAGGCTCTGAACAGTAAAAACCGTTTCAAAGATTTTAACGGAAGCCATAAATTCATTTACCAAAATGACAGTTCACCAAAATATTCCGGAACAGTAGACTTTAAAAAAATTGATGGAGAAAGAGATAATTATAATGTTTCAGGAAGTATAAAATCCGGAAATAACTCTGTATACATCAAAGGATTTGTACAGGTAGTTTCTGCCAAACACATGAATTTCACCGGAGAAATTACCCAAAAAATCTCTGTAAACGATAACGGAAAACCATACACCAGAAAAGGAACCAAAACATTTGCTTCTAAAGACGGCGGAAAAACATACAGACTTCAGGATATGGTAAATGGTTCAGGATTTGTAGATTACATCGATATTCAATATTAAAATCTAAAATTATGCTCAATTTTGAAAAAAAAGGTGACGGAAAAGAAACTTTGGTTCTGCTTCATGGTTTTATGGAGAACATTTCGATCTGGAGCGACCTTGAAAAACATCTTTCCAAAGATTTTATACTTTTAAAAATCGATCTTCCGGGGCACGGCAAATCAGATATTTTAGCTGAAGTACACACCATGGAGATGATGGCAGAAGAAGTAAAAAAAGTTCTGGATCATCAAAATTTAAATACAATTCATTTGCTCGGACATTCGATGGGAGGTTATGTTTCACTGGCATTTGCCGAGAAATTTCCTGGATATTTAAAAAGTCTTACCTTATTTTTCTCCACTTATTTTCCTGATGATGCAGAAAAAAAAGAACAGCGTATCAAAAGTTACCGAATTATAGAAAATGCTTTTGCTCATTATGCAAGAGCCGGAGTTCCGAATTTATTTAATCCAAATGAAAGAGACGTTTTAGAAGGAAAAATAGAAACTGCTTTGGAAGTTGCTCTTTCAACCAATAATCTTGGAGCTTTAGCCTGTGTGAAAGGAATGGTGGAAAGAACCGACAAAAAACATATTCTGGAAACAGTAGAAGCTAAAATTTTGGTTCTTGCCGGAAAACATGACAATGCCGTAAAAACGGATATAACCATCAATAATCTTCCGGATCGTACCAACATCAAATCTTATGTTTTGGATTGCGGACACAATGGTCATTGGGAAAAACCTTCCATCTGTGCAGAAATCATCAATACCGAACTTTTGCATCACTTACCTAAAAAACTTTTACTTTAAAATTTAGGCAGAACGATATTCATGATTTGAAATTATTATCTTAGTAAGGCTTAAAATTCTAAATGGGCATATTCTCTTTTAAAAAAAAGAAACCTGTAATAGGACTCACACTTTCCGGAGGCGGAATGCGCGGAATCGCCCATATTGCTGTTCTCAAAGCCTTGGAAGAATATGACTTAAAGCCGGATATCATTTCAGGAACAAGCGCAGGATCCATTATCGGAGCATTTTATTCGTTTGGGAAAACTCCGGATGAAATGATGGAAATTGTGAAAAACACCACCTTTTTTTCACGTTCTTATTTAAAATTATCCAAAAACGGAATTTTCAGCTCTAAATTTATCCTGAAGCTTTTCAATGACCATTTTCCCGAAGATGATTTTAAAGTTTTAAAAATTCCGGTTTATGTTGCGGCAACAGAAATGACCCACGGTATCGTAGATTTTTTCTCTGAAGGTGAACTTTTCGGACCACTTTTAGCCTCATCGAGCGTACCCTTCGTTTTGCCTCCCGTAAAAATTGGTGAGAAAATTTATGTTGACGGTGGAGTTTTAGACAATCTGCCGATAGAACCGATTATCGACAAATGCGATTTCCTTATCGGCTCACACGTAAATTCGATCAGCTACGACGGCTTGGAAAACATGAGTTTAATGAAAGAATTTGACCGCATTCTGCATTTAGCCATTGCAAAATCGGTTTATTCTAAAGCAAGTCATTGCGACATCTTTTTAGACCCGCCTAAAATGACGAAGTTCAGCTTATTTAAAAAGAATTTTCTTGACGAAATGTTTGCAGAAGTTTACGATTATACGTGTAAAGAATTAGAAAACAAAGGTTATAAAAAAGTGGCAGACAGACTGTAATCTTCATTATAAAATTTCTTCCGCAATTCTGCTTTTAAAAGTTTCAATTGTATCAGACAAAGATTCCATTGATTTTCCTCCCGCCGCATTGATGTGGCCTCCTCCGTTAAAATATTTTCTCGAAAACTGATTCACATCTACATCATCTTTACTTCTGAAAGAAATTTTAATAAAATCTTCATAAAGATCTTCCATAAAGAAAGCCGCCATTCTTACCCCGACAATACTCAGTCCGTAATTTACAAAACCTTCGGTATCACCTTTCTGGAAACCATATTCCTGAAGTTCTTTTCTCGTTAAATATAAAACAGCAACTTTACCATCATTCACCACTTCGATTCGTCCTAAAATTAAAGCCAGCAAATGTAAGCGTGAAACCGTGTTCGTGTCCCATGTATTCGAAGTAATAATAGAAGGATCCGCACCTTTTTCAATTAAATTAGCAACAATTCTGTGCGTCGTCGCACTCGTAGAACGAAAACGGAAACCTCCTGTATCGGTCATAATTCCTGTATAAAGACATTCTGCAATATCTTTATTGACCAGTTTCTCGTCATCCATCGCTTCAATAAAATGATAAATCATCTGACAAGTTGCCGGAATAATGGTATCTGAATACACAAAATCAAAATCTTCAGGTTGCTGATGATGATCGATAAGAATTTTTTTAGCTTTCGATTTCATCAACCAGTCACCCAAAATTCCGATTCTTGCCGGAGAATTAAAATCAAGACAGAAAATAACATCTGCTTCATTAACTATATCAAAAGCAACTTTTCTTTTGTATTCGCCGATGATATTTTTCTTCGCTTCAGGCATCCATTTCAGGAATTTCGGAAAATCGTTGGGTACAACAACTTCTGCTTCCAGACCTTTAGCTTTTAAGTAATGTTTTAAACCTAAACTTGAGCCAATCGCATCTCCATCCGGATTATAATGGGTAAGAATAACAATTTTATTTTCCGGTACAAGAAGGGTATTGATTTCTAAAAGCTCTGCAGGTGTAAACATTTTCTTTAAATTTGAGTTTCCAAAGATAAAGTTTTTATACGTATTGCAGACTAATAATTGAGAAAGCAAAGGAAGGCTTTTGCAGAAAGGATTTTTAATAATATACAGATAATTGCCATAAAATAATTTCAAAAAAAGACAAGTAACATTTGCACTTAATAAAAATATGCATATATTTGCAACCTGAAAATTAATAGATAATTACGACTTAAACATATAGTAATGAGCAAAAGAACATTCCAACCATCAGAAAGAAAGAAAAGAAACAAACACGGTTTCAGAGAAAGAATGTCTACACCAAACGGTAGAAGAGTTTTAGCTGCAAGAAGAGCTAAAGGAAGAAAAAGCTTAACAGTGAGTTCTGCAAGAGCTAAAAGATAATTCTTTAGTTACAATATACAAATCATGCTTGAAAAGTACTTTTTCAGGCATTTTTTGTTGTTAAAATATATTAATTTCTTAGGTTTATAGAATATCTTTTTTTATTTTTAAAATCTGAAAAAGCGCTTTCTCAAAAGCACCTAAAAATAGATTTATGCCACATACCAATATCTCCGGAGACAGCATTGTAAGTCTGCAGCACGCAAAGATTGCACAGAAAAACTTCACTGTTCTTTCTGATGTTAACCTTAATATAAAAAAAGGAAGATTCTGCTACCTTATCGGGAAAACAGGTTCCGGAAAAAGCTCACTGCTTAAAACACTTTATGGTCACATCCCTTTAGCCAGCGGAGTTGGTACAGTTGTAGGATTCGACATTGCAAAGCTAAGAGCTTCAGACGTTCCTAATCTGAGAAGAAAATTGGGTATTGTTTTCCAGGATTTCCAATTGCTTTCCGACAGAACGGTTGAAAAAAACCTGAAATTCGTTTTGGAAGCCACAGGATGGAATGACAAACATAAAATCGACGAGCGCATCAATGAAGTTCTTTCGAGCGTAAACATGAAAGGCAAAAAACATAAAATGCCGCACGAACTTTCCGGTGGTGAACAGCAACGTATTGCGATTGCAAGAGCACTTTTAAATCACCCTGATTTAATCTTAGCCGATGAGCCTACAGGAAATCTTGATCCGGAAACATCAAATGAAATTATGACTCTACTAAAGCAGGTTGCTTTGGAAAACGGAGCTGCGGTGGTAATGGCAACTCACGATTATCACATGATTCAGAATTTCCCGGGAGAAGCAATCCGATGTGAAGACGGAAAGGTTTCTGTGCTTGATACGGCTGAACTTTTTGAGTAATTATTTCTCTTTAAAAACATGAAACTCTTTAGTGAGTTCAAGATATTGGTCCGAGTATTGTCTCGGACTTTTTTCTATAATAAATTCTGATTCTTCGACCTCTTTTTCCGTTAAAGAAAATTCCAAAGTGAGTCTTTTTGTTTTAGAATTTTCAATTCCTTTAATATTGATTTTTCGGATTAAATACAATTGATTTTCATGAGCTAATTTTATAAAATCACCTCCAATTTCGAAAGGAATAATCACTGAGAAAATACCGTTTTCAGAAAGTAATTTGGAAGATTTTGAAATCAATTGCTGAAAATTCAGCTCAACAGTTTGACGTGCCAATTTATCTTTTTCAGAGCCTGATTCTTCAAAATACGGAGGATTTGAAACAACGAAATCAAACTTTTCATCGGGTTCAAATTTTTTAAAATCCTGATGGATATTTTTTAATCTTAAATAAAAAGGTGAATTCTCAAAATTGAGTCGGGTAAGATTTACAGCTTCTTCATTAATATCAATTCCTAAAAACTCAGCAGAAGAATTCCTTTGAGCCAACATTAAAGAAATCAAACCGGTTCCGGTTCCCACTTCCAAAACTTTTTTAGCATTAACAATATTAGCCAAAGCTCCCAGCAAAACACCGTCTGTTCCGACACGGAAGACGTCTTTTGACTGTTGAATTTCAAATTGTTTAAACTTAAAAGGCCTCACTATAAATTGGTAGGTAAAGCGATCGTGAATGTAGAACCTTTTCCGACTTCAGATTTTACGGTGATTTCACCTTTATAATCTTCCACCATTTTGCGAACCATTGATAAACCGAGCCCCATTCCGCTGTTTTTAGAGGTGAAATTCGGTTCAAAAATTTTTTCGTACATCTCTTCAGGAATTCCGATTCCGTTATCCTGAACTGAGATAATAACTCTGCGCTGGTGCTGCTCAATATCTACATTTACCAAAAGATTTCTGTCGTCACTTTTTGCCTGCTTTGCGTTGGTAACCAGATTCGTGATGATTCGGGAAAGAAAAACCCGATCCATCGTAATCATAATATTGCTCTTATTGGCATGAACAAATATCTGATCATCGTTGAAAACCCTTAGAATATCATCAATTTCGTTATTAAGATTGATAACTTCGTTGTTTTTTTCAGGAAGCTTTGCAAACTCAGAAAAAGCAGAAGCAACTGTCGCAATCACATCGATCTGATCAACCATGGTTTTGCTCATCTGTTTTACCCGTTCAGTAACATTCGGGTCATTCGGATCAAATTTTCTTTCAAAATTCTGAATCGTCAGCTTCATCGGCGTTAAAGGATTTTTCACTTCATGAGCAACCTGTTTTGCCATTTCGCGCCACGCTTCTTCCGATGCTTTAAACCGAAGCCTCTCTTTCTGATCCTGAATCTGAAGAATCATCCTATTGTAAGCTCTTGCCAAAGCATTAAGCTCATCATTTTTGTAATATTTGATCGGGCGCATTTCGTTTTCAAAAAGCGTAATACGTGTGATCATATCCGAAAATTTTGTAATATTTTTAGCCAAATTATTAGAGGTAACCCAACTCAACCAAATACTGAAAGCAATAATAACCAGATCAACCAATAAAATATAAACCACATATTTATGCAAAACATCCATGTAAGCAGATTCGTTATGATAAAGTGGGATATAAATAATCCCAATCGGTTCCCAGTTATTATTTTTAAGAACTAAATAAGAAGAAGTATAAACCGCATCTTTTTCTGCATCATACCCACGAATGTCATAGCGGGTTTCTTTAGAAAGAATTTCGTTGACAATTTTGAGCGGAATTTTCTTTTTATCAACCTGATTAGACTCTTTATTGGAAAGAAGATAATTTCCTTTCAGATCATAAATAACAATATCGTGCTGATTAATATCTGCAATTTCAAATATTTTGTTACCTAAAACTTTTTTAAGATCGCCGGTTTGCACAGAAGTACGGCTCAGAGCATAATCAAAATACGCCATGACCGCATTCGTTTTGTCCTGCATATCAATCTTACTCTGCTGGAGCGCATTATTCCTTAAAACGAAATAAGGAACCAGAGAAGAAGCTGCAACACTTAAAAGACATATCAGTAAGAAACCGAAAAACACACGATTTCTTAAACTATATCCTTTATATTTATTAAACGACATTCTGCTTATTAATTAGTTTCGAAATATATTTACCAATAATATCAAACTCCAGATTCACTTTATCGCCCACCTGAAGCGTATTCATATTGGTAAATTCCCATGTGTAAGGGATAATAGCCACAGAAAACTGAAAATCTTCACTCTTAGCTACCGTCAAACTAATTCCATTTACTGTGATTGAACCTTGAGGAACTGTAACAAAATTACCTTCTGAATTATATTGTACAGTAACAAAATAGCTGCCATCTTTGTTTTCGATGCTTACAATTTCTCCGGTTTTGTCAACATGCCCCTGAACAATATGCCCATCCAGTCTGCCATTCATCATCATACAACGTTCCAAATTGACAACACTGCCCTCTTTCCAGTTACCTAAATTTGTTTTTTCTAAAGTCTCATTAATTGCCGTGACAACATATTTATCGTCTTTAATCTCAACTACCGTAAGACAACAGCCGTTATGAGCAAGGCTCTGATCTATTTTTAATTCGTTCGTAAAAGGACAACTTAGGGTAAAGTCTATATTCGTTCCGTTTTCCTGTATTTTTTCAATAACTCCTACTGCTTCAATAATTCCTGTGAACATATTTATTTTTGCTAAATTTGTAAAATTATAATCTTCAAAGATAATCAAAATGAGCCCAAAAAACCATAAAGTACGAGTAGGAATTTCAATTGGTGACTTCAACGGCATCGGCCCGGAAATCATCATGAAATCTCTGAAAGACAAAACCATTACAGACTTTTTCACTCCTGTTATTTTTGGTTCGGGCAAACTTTTCACTTTTCAGAAGAATATTTTCAAGCTGAATTTAAATTTCAACTACATTACAGAAGCTTCCCAAGCACAAAACGGAAAGCTGAACATGGTAAACCTTACAAAAGAAAACTCTAATGTAGAATTGGGAAAAC
Source organism: Chryseobacterium sp. CBo1 (assembly GCF_001693475.1). NCBI lineage: Bacteria > Pseudomonadati > Bacteroidota > Flavobacteriia > Flavobacteriales > Weeksellaceae > Chryseobacterium > Chryseobacterium sp. CBo1. Next base: position 72,288 of record NZ_MAUH01000006.1, on the reverse strand, counting down.
CCACTGAAGAATCCACAAAAATGGCCATCGATTCTCTTGAAGCAGCAACCGAAGCCTTAATGAAAGGAGAAATTGATGTTTTGGTAACCGCACCGATCAACAAGGATGAAATGGTAAAAATGGGTTTCAAGCATGCAGGTCACACTGGATATTTTGAAGAAAAATTCAACAAAAAAGGATTAATGTTTTTGGTTAGCGAAGATTTGAAAGTGGCAGTTTCAACACACCACATTCCAATTTCACAGGTAGCTGAAAATATTTCTAAAGAAAAAATAAAGAAGCAGATCAAAGCTTTAAACCAAACTTTAATTGAAGATTTTGCTGTAACAAGACCAAAGATTGCTGTTTTGGGATTGAATCCACATTCAGGAGACGGCGGAGTGATCGGAAATGAAGAGATTGAAATCATTGCTCCAACAATTAGAGAACTTTCAGACAACGGAATCCTTACTTTCGGACCTTTTCCGGCAGACAGTTTTTTCCAGCCAAGCAAATACAGAAATTTCGATGCAGTTTTAGCGATGTATCACGATCAGGGATTGGCTCCTTTTAAAACTTTGGCTTATGAAGAAGGGGTAAATTATACCGCCGCACTTCCTTTCATCAGAACATCTCCGGATCACGGGGTTGCTTATGATATTGCGGGTAAAAATATCGCGGACGAGCAGAGTTTTATGGAAGCAATTTTCACAGCCATCAAAATTTTTAACAACAGAAATGATTATAAAGATTTGATGAGCAATCGTCTGCAGCCAAGAAGAATGCCTTCGGATAACGGAATTGATGAAGATCTGCCTGTAGAAACTGAAATGTAAAATTTGTAATCGAATTAAAATTAATTTGTTATATATTTTATTTGTAATATTAAAAAAAATGCATATTTTTGCACACTCATTTTATGGACAAGTTAAGAAACTATGACGTAAGCTTTTCCGGTTTAAAAACTGGCAAGCACGAGTTCAGGTTTGAGATAGATAAAGAGTTCTTTCAATTATTTGACACTGAACAGGAATTTACAGATCCTAAAATTGCAGTAGACGTTTTGCTTGATAAACACACTACTTTTTTAGAATTTGAGATTAAAGTTGATGGTACAGTAGAATTGGTTTGTGATATCACGAACGAAAATTTCACTCACCCGATTGAAAATCAGATTGGTATCTTGGTAAAGTTTGGCGAAGAATACGATGACAGCGAAGAAGATGTTATTACCATTCCTACCAATGATCATGCATTCAATGTAGCTCAGTTGATCTACGAAAATGTAGCACTTTCAATCCCAATGAAAAAGATCTCACCCAATGTAAGTGATGAAGATCTGGCAATTCTTGAAAAATTCAGTCCAAAAGAAACCGAAGAAGAGGAAGAACACGAAAGCGACCCGAGATGGGACGCACTAAAAAATTTAAAGAATAAAAATTAAATAGTTTAATGATGGGATGATGAATCTCATCGCTCATCAATTAAAAAAGTTATTACAAAATGGCACATCCAAAGAGAAGACAATCGTCCACAAGAAGAGATAAGAGAAGAACTCACTACAAAGCTGTAGTTCCTCAATTAGCTAAAGATGCAACAACAGGTGAGATGCACCTTTACCACAGAGCTCACTGGCATGAAGGAAAACTTTACTACAGAGGTAAAGTAGTTCTAGAAAAAGAAGTAGCAACTACTGAAGAAAATTAAGAGTTGTTTTTCATCGAAAAACACTCATTTTAATACAAAAACCGCCCGATTTTGATAAAATTTGGCGGTTTTTTGTTGTTTTTTATGTTTTTTTGGTATCTTTGACAGCAAATCAAATATCAATTTTATGGACATTAAAGACATACAGAATCTTATTAAGTTTGTATCTAAAGCTGAGGTTTCAGAAGTAAAATATAAAACTAAAGATTTCGAAATCACTATTAAAACTCCATTAGCTGGAAGTGAAGTAGCTTATGCTCAACCCGCTGTATACCATACAGCTCCTCAACAAGTAGCTGCTGCTCCGGCTCCGGCTGCAACTCCGGCTGCACCTGCTCAAAATACTGAAGCTTCTTCTGATGACAGCAAATATGTAACGATTAAATCCCCAATGATCGGAACTTTCTACAGAAAGCCATCTCCGGATAAAGATGTATTTGTAAACGTTGGTGATGAAGTTTCTAACGGAAAAGTGGTTTGTGTAATCGAAGCAATGAAGTTATTCAATCAGATCGAGTCTGAAGTAAGCGGAAAAATCGTAAAGATTTTAGTTGACGATGCAACTCCTGTAGAATACGACCAACCACTATTCTTAGTAGATCCATCTTAATTATAGTTGATTAATGATGATTGATAATTGATGAAAAAATCAATTTCAAATTTCAAGTTTTCAAATTTCAAATCCAATTAAGATGTTCAAAAAAATATTAATAGCCAATCGTGGCGAAATTGCAATGCGTATTTTACGTACTTGTAAAGAAATGGGGATCAAAACCGTTGCGGTATATTCCACAGCAGATAAAGACAGTCTTCACGTAAGATTTGCTGATGAAGCAGTTTGCATCGGTCCTGCAATGAGTAAAGACTCATATCTGAAAATTCCTAATATTATTGCTGCTGCAGAAATTACAAACGCAGACGCTATTCATCCTGGTTACGGTTTCTTGTCTGAGAATGCTAATTTCTCAAGAATCTGCCAAAAGAACGGCATTAAATTCATCGGTGCTTCTCCTGAACAAATTGAAAAAATGGGAGACAAAGCAAATGCTAAAGCAACCATGAAAGCTGCAGGTGTTCCTTGTGTACCGGGTTCTGACGGTTTGATCGAATCTTACGAACACGCTGTAAAAATTGCTGAAGAAACAGGATATCCTGTGATGATCAAAGCAACTGCAGGTGGTGGTGGAAAAGGAATGAGAGCGGTATGGAAAGCTGAAGACCTTAAAGATCACTGGGAATCTGCCATTCAGGAAGCTGTAGCAGCCTTCGGAAACGGAGGAATGTATATGGAAAAACTGATTGAAGAGCCGAGACATATTGAAATTCAGGTTGCAGGTGACCAATTTGGTAAAGCTTGTCACCTTTCTGAAAGAGACTGTTCTGTTCAGAGAAGAAATCAGAAATTGACGGAAGAAACTCCTTCTCCGTTCATGACCGACGAACTTCGTGAGCAAATGGGTGATGCAGCTGTAAAAGCGGCTGAGTATATAGGATATGAAGGTGTTGGAACGATCGAGTTTTTGGTTGACAAGCACAGAAAATTCTATTTCATGGAGATGAATACGAGAATTCAGGTTGAGCATCCGATCACTGAGCAGGTTATTGATTATGACTTGATCAGAGAGCAGATTCTTTTGGCTGCTGGAACTCCGATTTCGGGAATTAACCATTACCCAAAATTACATTCAATTGAGTGCAGAATCAACGCAGAAGATCCTTATGCTGATTTCAGACCGTCACCTGGAAAAATCACAGGATTAAACATTCCTGGAGGACACGGGATCAGAGTTGACACTCACGTTTATTCAGGATATACCATTCCTTCAAACTACGATTCAATGATTGCAAAATTAATCACAACGGCACAAACCCGTGAAGAAGCAATTGCAAAAATGAAGCGTGCATTGGAAGAATTTTATATTGAAGGAGTAAAAACAACCATTCCTTTCCACAGACAGCTGATGGAAGACGAAAGATATCTTTCGGGAGATTACACGACAAAATTCATGGAAGATTTTGTAATGGATAAGAAATACGATAATCATTAAGATTATTTTAAAATAAACTTAACCGTCTCAATTTGAGGCGGTTTTTTTATGTTAAATTTTTAACTGATTTAATTTTATTAAAGTCAAAAGATATAAAAACTAAAAGTGTAACCTACTTTACGAATATTTTCTCAACTTTTAATTTTAAACGTCAAAACATACTTAATTCTGCTTATTTTACAGGATTGTTATTCTGTACAGATATGTAATTTATAATATGTAAATTTGTAAAAACCAAAATTTATGTCAACAGTTACAGCAAAAAACTCACAATATTTTATCGATCTTGAAGATCAGCACGGTGCTCACAACTATCATCCGCTTCCTGTGGTTTTAGATAAAGGAGAAGGTGTTTTTGTGTGGGATGTAGAAGGCAAAAAATATTACGATTTTCTTTCTGCATATTCAGCTGTAAACCAAGGGCATTCTCATCCTAAAATTGTTGACGCATTGGTAAATCAGGCTAAGAAACTGGCCTTAACATCAAGAGCATTTTACAATTCTAGTTTAGGTGAGTACGAAAAAAAGATCACTACCCTATTTGGCTTAGACAAAGTTTTACCGATGAATTCTGGTGCTGAAGCTGTTGAAACCGCTGTAAAACTGGCCAGAAAATGGAGCTATGAAGTAAAAGGCATTTCTGAAAATGCTGCCAAAATAATTGTTTGCGAAAACAATTTCCATGGAAGAACGACTACGATTGTTTCTTTCTCGAATGATCCTGATGCGAATCAGAATTACGGGCCATTTACACCCGGATTTATCAAAATTCCTTATAACGATATTGCTGCATTGGAAGAAATTCTAAAAAATGAAGCTCAAAATATTGCTGCATTTTTGGTTGAACCTATTCAGGGTGAAGCAGGCGTTTATGTTCCTGATGAAAACTTTCTGAAAAATGCCTCAGAATTATGCAAAAAATACAATGTTCTTTTCATCGCTGATGAAGTGCAGACCGGTATTGCGAGAACCGGAAAATTAATTGCATGTCACCATGAAGATGTACAACCTGATATTTTAATTTTAGGAAAAGCACTTTCAGGTGGAATGTATCCTGTTTCTGCAGTTTTGGCAAATGATGAGATCATGCACGTCATCAAACCGGGACAACATGGTTCTACTTTCGGAGGAAATCCTATTGCGTGTGCTGTTGCAATTGCTGCTTTGGATGTCGTGGAGGAAGAAAAGCTTTCTGAAAGAGCTGAAGAATTAGGGAAATTATTCAGAAGTGAGATTGAAAAAGTGATCGAAAAATCTGACCTTATCACAAAAGTACGAGGAAAAGGCTTATTGAATGCTATTTTGATCAACGATACTCCTGAAAGCTCAACGGCATGGAATCTTTGTTTAAAGCTAAAAGAAAACGGATTGCTTGCCAAACCAACCCACGGAAACATCATCAGATTGGCACCGCCTTTGGTGATTACAGAAGAGCAGTTGCTCGACTGTGTGAAAATTATTGAAAAAACGGTATTGGAGTTTGGAGGATAAAATGAAAATTTTAATTATACAAAAAAAATTCATGGGTGACGTCCTCGTGACCTCAACGATATTACCACAACTCAAAAAAAAATATCCTCAATCAGAAATCAGCTTTCTTTTGGATGAAAAGCATGCTCAGATATTAAAAGGAAATCCTTTTGTCGATCATTTTCTTTTTTTCCATGAAGATGGGCTTTTAAAAACTGTATCTCAGGTAAAAAGCAAGAAATTTGATCTTGTCATTGATCTTTATTCCAAAATAGAAACCGGAATTATTTCTCTGTTTTCAGGAGCGAAGACCAGAATTGGCTTTTTCAAAAATTACACGCAGATTTTCTACAACAAGCCTGTAAAAAGACAAATGCAGGTAAAATCTGCAAACACAACACTCGGAATTGAGCATCGCCTTCAAATGCTTGAACCATTAAACATACCTTTTGAAGAAGTTTTTCCTAAAGTTTACTTATTGGATGAAGAAATTGAAAACGCAAAAAAAATTCTTGCAGAAAACAATCTATCGGTAAATGATCAACTTATCATGATGAGTACATTTGGAAGCTCAGAAGAAAAAACGTACCCCATAGAGTATATGGCAGAACTTCTGAAATCTATCGCAGATTATAAGCCTGAAGTAAAAATTCTTTGCAATTATATGCCTGCACAGAAAGAGAAGTTTTCCAATTTATACAATTCTTTACCGGAAAAAACACAAAAAACGATCATCAAAACATTTGATACAAAAAACTTACGCGAATTTATTGCCGTTACAAGTCTTTGTAAATGCCTGATTGGTAATGAAGGCGGAGCAACAAATATCAGTAAAGCACTTAATGTTCCGACATTTACTATTTTTTCACCTCAGATAAAATTATCAGACTGGGCATGGACCAGCAATCCCAAAATGGATAAGTTTTTGCATGTAACCGATTATGTGCCAAATTCAACAAATTATTCAGACTTCAAGCCTTCGCTTTTGGAAAAAGATTTAAAAGAATTTTTGGACAAAACCATATTAAATTAATTGCTGATTTTCAAAGGATGAAAGAACCTAAAAAGCTTGTACTTCTTATAACTTACGATAATTGGGGTTATAACCAATATATTGCTGATGCATTGCAGGACAAATCGTACGATGTAATGCATATTGATTTTCACAGTTTTAAATACAAATATCCCGGAATTGCTCATAAAACGTTAAATTTTTTCACTAAAAACCTAGGAATTATAAATCTTAAACATGTTTATTATAACGAGGTTATTTTAAGTAAGCTTAATGATATTAAAAGTATCGATACGGCAATTTACATTAAGGCTGATTTTTTATCAAAACAAACCATTGAAGCCATTAATGCAAAATCAAAAAAATCGGTACTGATCATTAGTGATTCTATCAACAGGTATCCGAAAACCAAAAATATACTTTCCCTTTTCGATAAGGTATTTTCGTTTGAAAAGAAGGACTGCAAAAAATATAATTTAAGCTTTAAAACAAATTTTATTTATAAAACTGCGGATACCATTCAGACAAAATTCAAATATAAAGTATTCAATATAAGCTCTTATGACAACCGGTTTCCGATTATAAAAAAGATTGCCGAAACTTTGTACACCATGAATGTAAAAAGTAAGATCATTATTTTTTCGAAAAAGGAAAATACCGAACCTTATCTGGAGTTTTCTAAATCTCCTTTAACCATATCAGAAATCAATAATTTTCTTGACGAGTCAGAGATTATGCTTGATGTGAGCAGATCGAGACAGCAAGGTTTGAGCTTCAGAGTTTTTGAAAGTTTAGGGTTGAGAAAAAAGCTGATTACAACCAATAAAGATATTGTGAACTATGATTTTTACAATCCTGAAAACATTTTGGTTATTGAAGACATCGAAAACATCACGATTCCTGAAATATTTATTAACACTCCTTATCGTGAAGTCCCTAAAAATATTCTTCATAAATATCTAATAGAAAACTGGGTAGAAGATTTGGTTAATTAATATTTTGTAATTTTAAAAATTAAATGGTATTATCGCACCTTCAAATTGAGAAAACATCTCAATCAAACTCTATTTATTAACTGAGATTCTATGATTTCTTATAAAAATACTTCCAAGATCATCATATTTTGTCCCCCGAAGAAAGTGACAGGTGGTCCGGAAGCATTGCACCAGCTTTCAAACAAGCTTTATGAATTGGGGTTTGATAATGTATACATGCATTATGTTCCTAAGAAAGCAAATGCAAAAGCTGTAAACTATAATATTTACAGAACTCAGGAGATTCACAGTTTTGAAGACCATCCCGATAATATATTGATCATCCCGGAATCGATGACTTTTCTAATAAAAAAATACCCCCAGAGCCAGAAAATAATCTGGTGGCTGAGTGTAGATTTTTATAAAATTTTAATGGATTACAGGGTCAGAAAACAAAGCTTCATTACCAAAATATTCTACAATCAAAACGATAAGGAATATCATTTTGAAGCTCTACCCAATGTTTATCAATGGGCACAATCTTACCGGTCGAGTATTTATCTGAAAGATCATGGCATCCCTGAAAGCCAGATCGATTTTGTGTGTGATTACATCAATCCGATATTTTTAGAAAACAAAGAACCTATTCAAAAAGATCTTAACAACAAAACGATCCTATACAACCCTAAAAAAGGTAAAAAAGAAATTCCTGAGCTCATCAAAGCTTCTCCTGATCTGCAATGGATTCCTATTCAAAACATGAATGCTTCGCAGATCAAGGAACTGATGTCAAAATCTTTATTGTATGTAGATTTTGGTGAAAATCCGGGCAGAGATAAGATGTTGAGAGAATCTGTTTCTCAGGATTGCTGTATTATCTCGGGAAAGAATGGTTCTTCTGCTTATTATGAAGATTTAATGATTCCGGAAGAGTATAAATTTGAGTTCAGCGAGAGTAAAATTCCGGCGATCGTAGAGAAAATAAAAGAAGTTTTGAACAATTATCCGCAACATATTCCGCAATTCAGAGTTTATAAGGATATGGTACTGAATGAAGAAATAACATTCGAAAAAAAGCTGCAGGAAATATTTAAAAAATGACCTTAAAGAAAATTACTTTAATCTATCCTTTTGCGTATGGCTATATTGATTTTGTAGTCAAAGAATTGCAGTCTTATTCATCAATAAATGTGACAGATATAAAAACGGATGTTATAAAATATAAGTATCCACATATAGGTGTTAAAATCTGGAACGGAATCACGAAACTGTTTGGAAAGAACAGAAAAAGAGAATTTTTTAACGAACAGATTCTTCAGCAGATCAAAGAAAAACAGGATATTATTTTTATTATCCGTCCCGATCTTATGGATTTGCACGTTTTGGAGGAGCTTAAAAAAAGAACAGACTGTTTTATCGCTTACTATTACGACAGTTGTAAAAAATATCCTCAACAACTTGAAATTGCACATTTTTTTGACGAGATTTATTCTTACGAAAAAGAAGACATAAAAAATTATGGTTTTATTGAAACGACGAATTTCATTTACGACGAAAAAATAGAATCAAGAGAAAATGAGTACGATATTTTCAATATCTCATCTTATGATAATCGAATTGAAGAGATCAATAATTTGTCGAAGGCATTAGTTGATGCAGGATTGAAAATAAAATTTATTTTATTTTGGTTTGAAAAATTAAATTATCCGCATCTCTCTTCCATAACAAAATATCTTAGCTTAGAAGAAACTAAGGATTTTATTTCACGGTCTAAATCGATGATCGATATACAAAGAGCAGATCAGAAAGGTCTTTCATTCCGAACTTTTGAAAGTCTTAGCTATCGAAAGAAACTTATCACAACCAATTCAGCCGTGAAAGAATATGATTTTTTCCATCCGGATAATATGATGATTATTGACAGCAAAAATGTCAATACAGATTCTATAAAAGATTTTATTGATCTTCCGTATGTGGAAATTCCACAGTATATACTCGATAAATACAGTGTAAAAACTTTTACCGCCAACATTTTTAAACTACAACCTGATGGGAATTAAAAGAAAGATAAAAAACTATATTCATATAAAGAAATATTATCCTTTATCTGACAAAACCATTGTTCATGATGATGGTAAGAAAACGATTCTTATTGTAGACAGTCAGATCCCTACTTTCGATAAAGATTCTGCATCAAACAGGCTTACAGAAATTGCCAAATTTCTTGCAAAATATTATAATGTATATCTTATGGATTGGCGAAAGTCTATTCCTACGGTAGAATTCAAAAAGTATATTCAGAATTTAAATGATCATAATGTAAATGTTTATACTCCTTTCATCAATAATTTTGGAATATTAAAAGGAAAAAAACATTTTTTAGACAACCTGTTGCCAAAAATAGATTTTGTATGGTGTCACAGACCTGAGCTTTTTGAATATTATCTAGACTTTTTCAGAAAAAATGCTCCTCATGCAAAAATCATTTACGATATGGTAGACATTCATTATCTGAGAATGGAGCGAGGCCTGGAAATAAAATATGATAAAAAGAGAGCCAAAGAACTGTTAAAATACAAATATATTGAAACTGAACTTTGTAAAAAAGCAGATAAAATTGCAGTAATCAGTGATAAGGAAAAAGAATTTATGAAATCTTTTGTAGACGAATCTAAATTGGTTACCGTGAGTAATGTTCACAATCTTAAAGTAAAACCTGAAGATATGCCTTCATTTGAAAAAAGAGAAGGTATATTTTTCATAGGAACTTTCTTGCATGATCCCAATGTAGATGCCGTAGAAATTCTTTATCATAAGATTATGCCTCTTGTATGGCAAAAAATGCCGGATCTTAAAATTACTATTATTGGTTCAGAAGCTCCGGAATCTATTCAGAATATGAACTCGGAGAAGTTTGAAATTGCGGGATATGTAGAAGATATCATCCCTTATTATGAAAAATGTTTTGCCTCGGTTTCACCTCTTCGTTTCGGAGCAGGGGTAAAAGGCAAAATAGGTCAGGCTTTAGAGTATACTCTACCTGTATTAACCACAGAAATAGGCGCTGAAGGCATGTTTTTAGAAAATAGAATTACTGCCTTAATTTCAGGGAATGATGATTATCAAAAATTTGCCGATCATATTATTGAAATCTGTACAGACAAAGAACTTTGGAATACCCTTCATCATAATTCGGAAAAAGGTATTTATCCGTTCTCTATTGATGCGCAGAGAGATGAGGTTTTAAAATTGTTTAAGTAAAATACACTAAAAAACGATTATTTAAAAGAGCTAGAAATGTATAACATCAAAATCTTGGCCTAATTCAGACATTATTCTATTACAATGACAAAAAAAATTCTATTTTTTTTTCCGGAAAATCCTTTTTCCAACAGGGCAGGAAACGTGACAAGAGCTAAAGCTAATTTAAATATTCTAAAAAATTTAGGTTATCAGATTGATTTAGTAGGCATTGAAGATATGTATAAAGTAATGGGTGACACCACAGATATAGATCATAATCTTGTTGACACTCTATTTCTACTTTCACGACGACCTGTAAAGAGAATAGGATCATTAGAATATTGGAGATATAAATTTAGTCTGATAACTACAAAAAACAATAAATCAAATCATTTATTGACAAACTACATCAAAGCGTCTTTCGAAAAAATTGTTGAGGCTAAAAAATATGATTATATAATTATTAATTACGAATTTTGGGCCGGTCTTATTGATTATAAACCCTCAAATAATCAGACAACAATCATAGACACTCACGATTGGATTACTCTAAACGAATTTTATAAGAATCCCTTATTAAAAATCGGTGATCGTTTTGAGGAGGAAATTAATAATCTTAATAAATTTGATAAGGTTATTACCATATCTAATGATGAGAATTTTGTGTTTAAAGGGTTTTTAGGTGATAAAGTTGTGAATATACCGCCATCTTTTCCCTCTCATTTTTTTTCTAATTCTGAAAAGAAATTTGATCTTATTTTTGTAGGATCAGATAACATTTTCAACATAAAATCAATGAAATGGTTTTTTGATAATGTCTATCCAATATTACCAGATAATATCAACATTGTAATTATTGGACGTATTTGTAAACATCTTGAAAAAAGAAAAGGTGTAACCTTAGTAGAGTTTTCAGAAACTTTAGATGAATATTATTCTCAATCAAAAATTGCCATATGCCCAATGCTAGAAGGCACAGGTATTAAAATCAAAGTAATAGAAGCTCTTTCTTTTGGTCTTCCTGTAGTGGGAACAGAACGAGCAGTTGACGGATTTTCATCACGTATAGCAAATGGATGTTTGACCGATAATAACCCCGAAATATTTAAAGATAAAATAATATCTTTATTGCAAGATGAATCTTTTTATAAAAGTATAAAAAGCCAGGCAGAAGAATATTTTAAAAATAATTTTTCTGAAGAAAAAGCTCTAAAAAAATGGAAAAACGTTTTAACGAGATGAATGATTTAGCAATAATTATATTGAATTATAATTCTTTTGATGATACACAGCGGGAAGTGGATTCATTATTAAAAGAAGGACTTCTCGAAAAATCTATTTATGTGGTAGATAATGATTCAAAAGACAAGAATGATATAGAGAAACTTGGATTTCAAAAAAATATAAATACTATACTGAGTAATCATAACGGAGGATATGCTTACGGAAATAATTTAGCGATTAAAAAAGCTCTTGAAGATGGGAAAAAATATTTTTTATTACTAAATCCTGACATTGAAATATCATTAGCAGTTATCCACAAATTGTATAAAGATCTACATGAGTTACCGAATCTAGGAATGATTGGCCCTAGAATCTGTTACAGAAATGACCGTCATAAAATATTTTCAGACGGTGGTTTATTGTTTCCAGAGAAAGGGTTTGCGGGTGATCACATCAACTATGAAAAATACAAAGAAAACGTAAAGGCATCTGATTATAATTACAATATAAACTATGTGGATGGAAGTGCACTGATGTTCAGAAAAGAAATATTAGATAATGTAGGATTTATGAATGAAACCTTTTTTATGTATTACGAAGAATCTGAATGGTGTTTACGGCTTTTGACAAAGACAAAATGGAGAATAGCTGTAAATACACAATATGAAGCTTACAACCTCTTTACAAAAAGAAGTAGTTTCTACCAATACTATATGACCAGAAATCGAATTTGGCTTTGCAGATTATACAACGGAAATATAAAATATGTCACCAAAGAACGATGGACACTCGCAAGAAGAGCCATAAAAAAAGGTAAATTCTCTATGGGAAAAGCCTATGTAAAAGGAATATTACATGGAATTTACTCAAAAATATAATTAAAAATTATGACTGATTCAAAAAATATTATTAAAGTAGGGTATCTTTTGTCCTATGACTACAAATTTATATTTAATTCCATAAAACAGATATATGACTTTTCTGACCAAATTTTTATATGCTACGACCAAGATGGAAAAACATGGGCAGGTAATGATTTTGAAATTCCCGAAATTGTTTTTTCTGAAATTCAGAAATTAGATCACCAAAAAAAAATCGTGTTTTATGCAGACACGTTTTATGTAAAAGGGGTTAGCACAATAGATCTTGATACAAGACAAAGAAATATGCTTGCGAAAAAAATGGGTAGCGGTGGATGGCATCTTCAAATTGACAGTGACGAATATCCCGTAGGATTTGATAAACTAGCACATTTTTTAAGAAAACAAAAATATCTTTTAAGAAATCCCACAAAAACACCTGTTAATTTTTTTGTAAACTTCGTTACACTTTTTAAACAGACAGAGGAGGGATTTTTTGTAGTGGCTCCCTTTACAGAATCATGCTTTCTCATCACAAATACTCCTGAATATGTAAATGCAAGATTCCCGAAAAACAATTATACCTTACACTTAGATTTTAACAATATTCATCAATCTTGGGCAAGAAGCCCAGAAGAAATTCTTCAAAAAATCAATAACTGGGGACACAATAATGATTTTGATACCCAAGAGTTTTATAAAAGATGGTATGAACTGAACCAAGAAAATTACACCGAATTTAAAAATTTCCATCCTCTATCGCCAAGTGATTGGAAAGAACTTATATTCGTTCCTTCTAAAAACATAGATGAATTCATCATCAATTTTGAGAAAAATCATCATCAGAACTACATTACGATGCCTCTTAAATTAAAAAAAAGAATAAAACTTTATTTAAAATCTTTAGGCTAATTATTTCATAAAAACCTCATCAAATTTGCTCATAATCACTTTAGGATTAAATAAATGAGAATAGCAATCCCAATCTTGAGTAGGATCAGGCTTAAAATTATTTAAAATATGTAGTAAATCTTTTTTATCATTATATAGCACTGCTTTTTCACCTAAAATATCCAAATGTGATTTTTCATCAGAGCCAGACCATGTGATGATGGGTTTATTTTTAATGGAAAACTCTCCCACTGCTATACCAAAGCTTTCACCTTGCTGCCTTGCGTGAAGAAAGGCATCGGAAGTATTAATGAATTTAACTTTTCTTTCTACATCAGTTGTTGGAGGAAGGAAAATAATATTTTTATATGATCTGAAAAAATTTCTTTTTACAAATTCATTAGTCCCCATAAAAATGAAAAAAATATTTTTGTTTTTAATGGCAGTTTTCTTTACCGCATCCATCACAAAATCTATATCAAAAGTATCAGCACCGCCATATCTGGCAAATACAATTGCATCTTTAGGAATATTTAGTTCTTCACGTAGATTTCCTTTCACTTCGGGCAAATCAACTATATGAGGTACAAAAGGTAATTGCCCGTCACTCATCGTTTTTGATAACCATTCTGATACATAGGCATAAACATCTCCGTATGGTTCATTATATTTAAAAACAGCATGAATAACTGTTTTGATTAAATCAACAGGAGCATCAGTCTCTTTTTGTCCGGACTTTATTGCATAAAAAAGGTCTGCATTTAAGCTATTGATGATACGATCTCTATCTGCAACATCATTGTAAGCTATCACCTCAAATCTATTTTCAAATCGAGTTATTGCCTCACTGATATTATTCGGACTATCTTTTGGATAAAGAATTACAGACTCATTATTTAAAATTGTCTCATTATAGTTTGCATAATCAAAAAGTGCATTAGACGTGCCTCTATAACACAATTGATTTTCATGAAATATAATTTTCATTTACAAAACATTTTAGCTCCTATCATACTCATCCTCAATCCTCACAATATCATCCTCACCAAAATAAGTTCCGGTCTGTACTTCGATAAATACCACAGGTTTTTCAGAAAGATTCATCATTCTGTGTTTTGCGCCAAGCGGAATAAAAATGCTTTCGCCGTAACCTAATTTAATTTCTTTATCATCAAGAACAACAGTGGCATCACCTTCAATGACCGTCCATTGTTCCTGTCTTTTGTGATGGTATTGGTAAGATAATTTCTGACCAGGGTTTACTTCTATCCTTTTCAACTTATAATTGGGCTCATCAGCCAAAACATAGTATTTTCCCCAAGGTCTTTCTCCAATTTCTAGCATATTATAACTTTATATATCTACAAAAGTAAAATTATTTTTTTCAAAATGATTCGGGTTTGAAAAAAAAGTTAGATTTTTGCCCTCACTAATACTACCAAATGAAAATCAGTGCATTCAGCTATGTAAGAAACGGCTTTACTTATGGTGTTCCTTTTCTGGAGTCGATTCAGTCGGTTCTCCCACTTTGTGATGAGTTCGTAATAGCAGTTGGTGATTCTACAGACGGAACCAGGGAAGCTATTTTGAATCTTGGTGATCCGAAAATAAAAATCATTGACACGATCTGGGACGACAGTTTGACAAGAGGTGGTAAAATATTTGCCCAGCAATGCAATATTGCATACGAAAACGTTTCAAAATCTGCGGATTGGATTATTCATATTCAGGCAGATGAAGTACTGCACGAAAAAGATTATCCCTTAATTTTATCTAAAATTAAAGAAGCTGATTCTTACCCTGACATTGATGGACTTTTACAACCATTTATTCATTTCTGGGGTGATTATAACAGCATTCGTAATAGTCGTAGGGTTCATAAAAATGAAATAAGAATTTTCAAGTATGATCCCAATATCAGAGCTTATATCGATTCTCAGGGATTCAGAAAATTCAAATCTATTGAAAATTACGAAAATGGATCTGAAAAGGGTGAAAAACTAAGAGTTTTAGCATTAAATGCACCGATATATCATTACAGTTCGGTAAAATCTAAAAGAACAATGTCGTTAAAGGCCAATAATTTTGTTTATTATTATGGTCATTCTGATAAAAAATTAGAAGAAGCTCCAAAAGACGAGTTCAATTATAATACGGTAGACCGGGTAATAAAATTCACCGGAACACATCCTAAAGTAATGGCAGAAGCTATTGCAAGCTATGATTTCGTTTTTAATCATGATAAAACTCAGGCAGTCTGGAAAAAGAAAGACCGATACCTACAACCCATCGAAGATTTGCTGAAAATCCGGTTCGGAGAATACAAAAATTACATTCTGATAAAAAATCCAAAATAGAATTCCTTTTTTTTACAAGAAAGTCTCGTTAAATTTGCACCAAAATTAAAATTAAAAATGGAGAAAGTAAGAGTCCGTTTTGCTCCAAGTCCTACAGGACCTTTGCATTTGGGAGGCGTAAGAACCGCATTATATGATTATCTTTTTGCTAAAAACCAAGGCGGAGAATTTGTATTGAGAATAGAAGATACAGATACTGCAAGATATGTGGAAGGTGCAGAAGACTACATCGAAGAAGCCCTTGAATGGTGCGGGATTATCGCTGATGAAAGTCCTAAAAAAGGAGGGAAATTTGCTCCATACAGACAATCTGAAAGAAGAGACATCTACGACAGATATACCGAGCAGATCTTAAAAACTGATTACGCATATATTGCCTTTGATACCGCTGAAGAATTGGATGCCATCCGTGCTGAATATGAAGCAAAAGGTGAAGTTTTTTCCTATGACAATAAAACCAGAAACCGTTTAAGAAACAGTCTTGCCCTTCCTGAAGAAGAAGTGCAAAAATTATTGAATGAAAAGACACCGTATGTCGTACGATTCAAAATGCCTGTTGACAGAACATTGGGTTTAGTAGATATTATCAGAGGAAATTCTGCTGTAAACACAGACACTTTAGATGATAAAGTTTTGGTGAAAAACGACGGGATGCCGACGTATCATTTTGCCAACATCATCGATGATCACGAAATGGAAATTTCTCATGTAATTCGTGGAGAAGAATGGTTACCTTCTTTAGGATTACACACTTTATTGTATGAAGCAATGGGTTGGGAAGCACCTCAGTTTGCGCATCTTTCTTTAATTTTAAAACCTGAAGGAAAAGGTAAACTAAGCAAAAGAGACGGTGACAAGTTCGGATTTCCTGTTTTCCCATTAAATTTTACAGATCCTGAAACGGGAAATGTTTCTAAAGGTTACAGAGAAAGCGGTTACCTTCCGGAAGCTTTTATCAATATGGTGGCACTTTTAGGTTGGTCTCCTGCAGATGATAAAGAAATTTTGTCTTTGGATGAAATGGCAAAAGAATTTGATCTCCACAAAGTTCATAAAGCCGGAGCAAGGTTCAGCAAAGAAAAAGCAGAATGGTTCAACCATCAGTATATCCAGAAAACTTCGGATGAAGAATTATTGAACATCCTTAAAAATTCAGATTTAAGTTTAAATATTTCTAATGAAAAATTGTTGAAGATCATTTATCTGATGAAAGAAAGAGCCACTTTCCCGAAAGACATTTACGAAAACGGAAAATTTTTCTTCGAAGCACCAGCTTCTTACGATGAAAAAGCATCGAAAAAAGCCTGGAATGAAGAAACTTCCTCAATTTTAGGAGAATTAGCAACGCATTTAGAAAGCACTGAATTCAATGCTGAAGCTTTAAAGCAGACCGTTCACGATTTTGCTGAAAATAAAGGTTTGGGAATGGGGAAAGTAATGATGCCGTTACGTTTAGCTTTGGTAGGCGAATTGAAAGGACCGGACGTTCCAGACATCATGGAACTTCTTGGTAAAGAGGAAACTACCGCCAGAATAAGCAATGCTATAAACAATTTTAAATAAAATTACCATAATTTTTCATACATTTGAAAGATTTAATTTACTTCAAGAAATGGAATATTTAAGTTTCGAACTTCCTATAAAAGATTTGATGGATCAATACCAAACTTGTTCTTTAGTAGGAGAAGAAAGTGGTGTTGATGTAAAATTAGCATGCAGCCAAATCGAAGATAAGATCATAGAAAAGAAAAAAGAAATCTATGGAAATCTTACGCCTTGGCAAAGAGTACAACTATCTCGCCATCCGGATCGTCCTTACACATTAGACTATATCAACGGGATGGTAGATAAAGGCAGCTTCCTTGAGCTTCACGGTGACAGAAATTTCGCAGATGATCCTGCAATGATCGGTGGGCTTGCTACGCTTGACGGACAGAAAGTAATGATTATCGGAACCCAGAAAGGAAGAACTACAAAAGAAAGACAATACAGAAGATTCGGGATGCCAAATCCTGAAGGATACAGAAAAGCTTTAAGACTAATGAAATTAGCTGAAAAGTTTAAAATTCCTGTAGTAACTTTGGTCGATACACCGGGAGCTTATCCTGGTCTTGAAGCTGAAGAAAGAGGACAAGGTGAAGCAATCGCAAGAAATATTTTCGAAATGACCATGCTTAAAACTCCCATTTTCACTTACATTATCGGTGAAGGAGCGAGTGGCGGAGCATTAGGAATTGGTGTCGGAAACAAAGTGTATATGTTAGAAAACACTTGGTACACGGTAATTGCACCGGAAAGCTGCTCATCAATCCTTTGGAGAAACTGGGATCATAAAGAAGATGCAGCCAATGCATTGAATCTTACTCCGAAAGATGCTTTAAGAGAAAAATTCATCGACGGAATCGTGGAAGAACCTCTTGGAGGAGCGCATTACGATCCGGAAACAACCTATTTAAACCTTAAAAGTTCAATTTTGCAGAACATCAAAGCGTTCTCAAAATTCACAGGAAAAGAACTGGAAACCCAAAGACAAGACAAGTTCATTGCAATGGGACAGTTTAAAGGATAGTAAATATTGAAAAATAAAAAATCGGTTAAGAAATTTCTTAACCGATTTTTTATTTTATTCAGCGACATTCAACTGAATTTCTATGTCTTTGTTTATTTTTTTCAGCGAAGAATATTTTGCATCGCAAACGGACGTCGTCACCACATAATCGCCTTTTTCAATCAAAACGAAATTATCTCCTTTTGCAGGAACATCGAGATTATAATATTTTTTACCGCTGATTTTTACGATAAGTCGGCATTTTGAAAGATTTTTGATGTTAACGTACGCTTCATTATTATTCGGGTCATTACTAAAAAGATGAGTAAGCAACGAGGCTGTCTTTTTTGCCTGCTCACTCGGCTCCGATTTTTTGCTTGAACTTCCCATTGATGCATATGTTACGGTACGTTCCGGCGTTGCTGCTTTTGCAGTGGATGCCAAATCTTTACCTTTATTCAGCTCGTTATTGCTGACAATTTTCTCAATTTTGTCTTTACTGATTGGTTTTATGGTCGGTTTGGCTTCAATAGAATTATCTGCCATAATGATGGTGACCAATTTTCTTTTAAGATCATTATTTTTTTCGTGTCCGGGGTTTTGCTTGATAAAACCCGCGATAATTCTTGGTTCGGAGCTTGCCATAGCTTCTTCCAATGTATAAATAATGACTACTTCTTTTTCTGCGACAGCTTTAGTCGCCTTGGCTTTTTTCTTCTTCTGAGCAAAGCCTATACTGAAAACGGAAAGGAATATGATTAGGAATATTTTTTTCATGTAGATAAAACCTTTTAAAAAATTATTAAATAAATACTATAACGTTAAAAGTCATTTTTTAGTTTATCATTAAAATCATTATCTTTGCACTGCTTAAAAATAAACTATTAAAGTTAATAATAATTTTAAATAAAAAATAATAAATATTATGTCTTATACACCAGCTGCTGCAGACGTAGCAAAATTAAGAAACCAAACAGGTGCAGGTATGATGGACTGCAAGAAAGCTCTAGTTGAAGCAGAAGGAGACTTCGAAAAAGCAGTTGATATCCTTAGAAAAAAAGGACAAAAAGTTGCAGCTAACAGAGCAGACAGAGAATCTTCTGAAGGTGCTGTAATCGCAAGAGTAAATGAAGATAACACTTTAGGTACTATTATCTCTTTAAACTGTGAGACTGACTTCGTTGCTAAAAACGAAGCGTTCATCGAGCTTGCTTACGAATTGGCTGAAATGGCTATTTTCGCTGCTACTAAAGAAGAATTATTGGCTACAGATTTCCACGGAATGACTGTTGCTGAGAAATTGATCGAGCAAACAGGTGTTATCGGTGAAAAAATCGAGATCGGTGCATTCGAAAGAATCGAAGGGCCATTCTTAGGAGCTTACATCCACGCTGGAAACAAAATCGCTGCCATTACTTCACTTTCTGCAAAAGTAGACGGTGCTGACGAAGCTGCTAAATCTGTTTCTATGCAGGCTGCTGCAATGAACCCGATCGCTCTTGACGAAACCAGAGTTTCTCAGGAAACTATCGATAAAGAATTAGAAATCGAAAGACATAAACTTACTGAAGAAGGTAAGCCTGCAAACATTATCGACAATATCCTGAAAGGTAAAATGCAGAGATTCTACAAAGACAATACTTTGGTACACCAGGATTTCATTAAAGACAGCTCTATTTCAGTTGCTGATTATGTGAAGTCTGTAAACGGAGATCTTAAAGTAACTGGATTTATCAGAGTGAGCTTGTAATCTTTTAGATTTTAAAATATTAATCCCGGTGAATTTTTCATCGGGATTTTTTTGTGGAATAGCGCAATTACAATATTAATACTATATGAAGTTTATTTTAAATTATTGAAATTTTATTAAATTATAATTAAATGTTAAAAATATTGCATAAAAAATTGATTATTAATACCTAAATTTGTCGCCCCTAAAACTGAGGCATGAAAAGACTTCTCCTAATTATTTGTACATTTTGGTGCTTAATCCTTAATGCTCAACTTGATAATGAACACTGGTTTGCACCGATGTCGGCTAAAGCCGGAACAAACGGACTTGAAGGATATTTATATTTATCTACTGACGAAACCGTTCCGTTTTCTGTACAGATCTTCAACAACAATACTTTGTACACAACCGTTCAGGTAAGCAAAAACAATCCTGCTCAGATTATTATACCCAATAATTTTTTAATTGCATCCTCTCAATCTCAATTGTTTACACCAAACAATATGGGATTAAATGTAAAAGGAACAAAAAAATTCTTTGCCAACTATAGATTTGCCATGCAAAACCATGCTGAAATCTTAACATCAAAAGGCGCTGCAGGATTAGGCACAACATTTTATGCAGGGGTTGCCCCTATTTCAGGATCTGAAGATCATATGAATGCAACCATCGGAGTAACTGCTACTGAAGATAATACTGTGGTAACAATTTCGGGTTATAATCCGGGCATCACTTTTTCTGACGGAGTTTCTTCTCCTACAAGAACATTTACGCTTAACAAAGGAAAATCTTATATCCTGGATGTAGTAAGTTCTTGGTCAAACATCAACAAAAACGGACTTGTAGGAGCGAAAATTGTTGCAACAAAAGCAATTTCTGTCACTAATGGAAACTTTAATGCAGCCTATACCTCTCTGAATCTTACAAACAATGATATTCTGATGGATCAGGCTGTACCTGTAGACCGTTTAGGAAAAGACTTTGTGGTGGTAAAAGGCAACGGAACGGTAACTTCCCAGATGGAAACCGCTTTGATCATCGCTACAGAAAACAACACTCAGATAACTTTTAACGGGTCAGGAACTACAACAACGCTTAACGAAGGACAATATTACATTGTACCGAGCGCAAGATATCAGCATCAGGGAAATGGCCATTACAATATGAATATTTCTTCAACGAAAAACATTTATGTATATCAATTATTGTCCGGTGCCACCAACGGAAATGAGTATGCTTCAGGAGGAATGAATTTCATACCGCCTTTAAGCTGTTTCATGCCAAATAAGATTGATGAGATAGGTTATATTAACCAGATCGGGGGTCAGAATTTTGCCACAAGATTAAATATCATTACTCAGGCGGGAGCAACAGTAACTTTGAACGGAACAAACATTGCGGCTGCAAACGGACCTTATCCGGTAACAGGAAATCCGAACTGGGTAAGCTACTCTATTCAGAATGTTACAGGAAACGTTACTTTGAATTCTACAAAAGCAATGACTGCAGG
Organism: Chryseobacterium sp. CBo1; assembly: GCF_001693475.1. Classification (NCBI taxonomy): domain Bacteria; kingdom Pseudomonadati; phylum Bacteroidota; class Flavobacteriia; order Flavobacteriales; family Weeksellaceae; genus Chryseobacterium; species Chryseobacterium sp. CBo1. The sequence goes on along the minus strand of NZ_MAUH01000006.1, from coordinate 50,733 downwards.
GATTGCAGCTGGAAGTGGCGCTGTAGGATATGGCGGTTATTTTGCAGGGTTTTCATCAGTTCCGGCAATTATAAAAATAGGAGACTGTTATGCAGGAATCCGACTTCAGGTAGACAACAATTATGATGGCTATCAATGGTTTCTGAACGGTGTAGCAATAACCGGAGCAACCACCTATTTTATCAACCCCGAGTTGTACGGAGCCGGAGCTTATACTTGTTCTGTAACAAAAAATAATTGTGAAACCAAGTTAACTACGGTCTATAATTACACTTTGTGTCCGCCGATTTCTACAACAACTTATACAATCGGATCTTGTAATACAAAAGTAATAACACCAGTTTTCACCAGTTCTACACAAACTATTGTTCCGTCGCTTACCACAATAATTTCTCAGCCAACTTCTGGTACTGCGACCGTAAACCCGACAGACGGACAGATTACCTACACGCCAAACCCAACAACGGTAAACACAACAGATACATTTATCTATTATATTCAGGGTAACGGAAATCCTTTTGCATTTGAATACTTTAAGATTATTATTAATACAGATGTTCTTCAGGCAAACAATGCTTCACTAAGTTCATGCAGCAATGCTTCAGGAAACGGAACTTACGATCTGACTACCGCAAATATTACTTCAGCAACAGGAACTACGATTACTTATTTTACCAATTCGAATTTAACCGGTCAAATACCTTTACCTACAAATTATACAGGGCCTGCAGGAATTATTTATGCCAATATTACTTCCGCTTATGGATGTACAAAAGTTGCTCAAATCACTTTAACGGTTACTCCATCCCCGAACATCAATACTTCAAACTACAATGCTGTTCTTTGTGATGATAATTTTGACGGAATCATTAATGTAAATTTTAATACGGTAACTCCTCAGATTGTAGCAAATTCAGGAAGCTTTACGGTAAGATATTATTTAAATCAGACTGACGCCAATGCAGGAAACGGCAACACGCTTCCAGTAAACTGGACTTACACAACAAACACAACAGTCTATGTAAGAGTTGACGGTTCAAGCTCTGTATGCCCTTCGTCTTTCGGACAGATCGATTTCAAAATTGGTAATAAAATAACTTTATTAACCACAAATGTTACAACCGAAATTTGTGACAATGATTTAAATGGTTCTCAGAATGTTAATTTAAACGACTATAAGAACCAATTTACTACAGATCCATCGGTGACATTGACTTTTCACTCAACATTAGCTGATGCTCAGGCTGGAATAAATACATTAGCTTCAAGCCAGACAATTACTTCACCTAAAACTTTCTACATAAGATTTACAAGTGGAAATGGCTGTCCGAATACTGCTACCTTAATTATTAGTTTAAAATCTCCTAAAAAATCTGATATTCTTAGAGACCAGATTATTTGTTCAGATGACAAAGCAGTCTTAAATGCAGGTGACGGGTTTACATCTTATTTATGGAGCACTGGTGCAATAACATCTACGATTACGGTCGGTGTAGGAACTTATTTTGTAGATCTTGAATTCAACGGTTGTGTTTACAGACAAACCGTAAATGTAACTGCAGCACAAGCTCCTACAATTACAAGTATTGTGGTAACGGGAACTACTGCTACGATAAATGTTTCAGGAGGCACAGCTCCTTATCAGTATTCTCTGAACGGATCCGACTATCAGAATTCAAACGTATTTTCCGGACTTACAAGAGGGCCTCACAAAGTATATGTGATCGGAAGAGATGGATGTCTTCCAGTCATTAAAGATTTCTTAATTTTAAATTTGATCAATACCATAACACCAAATGGTGACGGAAGAAATGATGTTTTAGATTATTCTGATTTAAAGATTAAAGATCAGGTAAATATCGAAGTAGCAGATCGCTATGGTGCAACAGTTTACAAATCTTCGAACAACAATTATAAATGGGATGGTAAACCCGGCGGAAGAAGTCTGCCAACAGGCACATATTGGTATATTATCAGATGGGTTGAGCCTGATACAAAATTACCAGTTTCACATTCTGGATGGCTATTAATTAAAAATAGAGAATAAATATTACAATTTATTTAAGATTTATTAACAATATATTAAATTTTATTTTAATTTTGTAGAAATCCTAATTCTATAATTTATGAAAAGATTTCTACTGAGCTTAGTATTAGTTTTTCTGACATTCGGTTCTCTTTTTGCACAAAGAGATACCGATCATTGGATTGCTCCCTTCTATGCATCTTCTTCTACCACCCAGTCTGTTTATCTGTCTACAGATTCTGTAACGCCTTTTGATGTTACAATTACCAGTAACAGTTCAACAGCTCCTGGAAATGTATTAGGAGTTGTTTCCATCAGCAAAGGAAATCCGCAAGTATTTACGGTTCCTTCAGCCAATGTTTCCGTAAATACTGCAGCAAATGCATTTAATGTAATTAATCGAGGCCTTTATCTTAAGGGGATCAAACCATTTTTTTGCACCTTAAGGTTGGTAAGCGGTACTGCACACGCGGAAATCTTAACCAGTAAAGGAAAAGCAGGTACAGGAAAAGAATTTTTTGTGGTGGCTACCCCATCTACTGCCACTTCTAGTAATTTCACGGCAGGGGTAATGGCGACTGAAGACAATACGGTCGTTACAACTAATTGGAATGCACCAGTTACATTTATAGGTGGTGCTCCTACAACGACAACCAATACTTTCACTTTAAATAAAGGAGAGTCTTTTGTATATGCGGGTATAGGCAATTCGAACATCAATAACTTTATTGGTGCAAAGATTGTAGCAAGCAAACCAATTGTATTAACCAACGGAAATGTGAATGGTAATTTCGGGAATGTGACAAGTGGAGGATCCGATATTATTTTAGACCAATCAGTACCGGTAGAAAGATTAGGAAGTACCTTCGCTATGGTAAGATCGCGATCTTCTTCTGCAGATATGGAAGGAGGTATTATTGTCGCTACAGAAAACAATACTCAGGTATTTCTGAACGGATCAGGTATTTCTGTTGCAACGCTTAACCAGGGTCAAATGTACAGAATATCAGGAAACGATTATGTAGCACAGGGTACATCCGGACATTACAACATGCTTGTTACCACTTCTAAAAATGTGTATTTATATCAATTGGTATCTATCTTAAATCAGAATGAAACAGGTGGGTTTAATTATATTCCGCCTTTGAACTGTTTCCTGCCTAGAAAAATTGACGAATTACCAAAAGTAGACGAAATGCCTACAGGAGCTGGTGGAGCAAGTGTTGTACCGATGAACACACAGAATATCAAATTAAACATCATTACAGAGGCGGGAGCTACCGTTACATACAGTGTTAACGGAGGACCTGCTACGACACCTACTGCTGCACAAGGCCCGTACACTCTCAATGGAAGTACAGCCTGGGTAACCTACGGATTGGAAAATATGTCGGGAACGATAACCATCCAATCTAATAAAGCTGTAACAGCGGGTATTAATGGAGGATATAGCACATCAGGTTATGGAGGATACTTTGCAGGATTCTCTTCTGTTCCGGTAATTGCCAAGCAGACAGGAGAATGTATTCCGGGAATCATTCTGGAGGTAGACGACAGCTACGATACCTATCAGTGGTTTTTAAATAACGCTCCAATTGCAGGAGCTACCAGCCACACGATAACGCCAACGGTTGCAGGTAACTATACTGTAAGAGTAACAATGGGAAGCTGCCCTCCGGTGACAACTCCTATTTACAAAGTATTTACTTGTTTAGGACAAACAACACAGAATATAAATATCTGTGGTACAAAAGCTATTGTACCTACTTTTACAAATTCTACGCAAACACCTGTACCAAGTACAGTATCAATTATCACTCAGCCTACAAACGGAACGGCAACCCTTAATCCTTCAACAGGAGTAATTACTTATGTTCCTAATGCTGGATACTTAGGACCAGATAAAATTGTATTTAAATTCTGTGGAAATGCCACTGAATTTGTAGACTGTGAGCAAGTAACACTTAACCTTAATGTGGTTCCTTTCGTACTAACGGACAGAACAATTAAAGCTTGTCAGTATGCAGGAAAAGGATATTTTGATTTAACAACAGCAAATGTTACAGACAACACAATTCCGACAACCAAAAAATTCTATCCTACTTTAGCTGATCTTAATGCAAATACAAATCAGATCACAGATCCTACCAATTATTTCTCAGGATTGGGATCAGTATATGTAAGAGTTCTTACAGCAGAAGGATGTGTAGGAAATGCTAAAATAACTTTAGACTTCCATCCTACTCCAGTGGTATACGAAGCTACCCTGACAGAATGTTTCTTGGAAAACAATGAAACTAAAGCTCTGTTTAACCTTACTACGGCGAACGTAACTACAGAATCTCCTATTACTCAAGAGTTCTATCCTACATTTACCGATGCAAGTAACGGAACCAATAAAATTCTGGGTGTAGATACTTATATTTCAGGAAACGGTGTTGTATATACTAGAGTATTTAATGCAAACGGATGTTATGCCATTGCTAAAATCAACTTAAAAGTGACTCCACCTAAGAGATCACCATTGTTGGTAGACAAATATATTTGTATTGATGACAGAACTACATTAGATGCAGGACCTGGTTATCAATCTTACCGTTGGAGCACAGGTGCAACTACACAATCTATACAGCAAGTACCGGTAGGAGAATACTGGGTAATACTTCAGGATTCGGGATGCCCTGTGAAACAATTTGTAAGTGTAAAGAAAGCACAGGATCCTGTAATCACTTCAATTGAAATCTCAAACAACACGGCGACCGTAATAGTAACCGGCGGAATTGCACCATACGAATTTGCTGTTGACGGAACAACAACATGGCAAGATTCGAATGTATTCACAAATCTATCAAGAGGGCAGCATACATTCTATGTGAGAGATTCTTTCGGATGTACGCCTATTTCTGTAGAGGTTACAGTACCGAATTTGGTAAATGCAATAACTCCGAACGGTGATAATGTAAACGACTATGTAGATTATAGAGAATTAGCATACAAAGAAAATCTTACCTTCGTTATCTATGACAGATATGGTAATAAGATTTTCACTGGTGATAAGCTTAATAACTTCAGATGGGACGGAACTCAATCCAATAAAAAAGTTGTTACCGGCACATACTGGTATCACATTACATGGAATGAGCCGGATTTAACCAAAACTCCAATCAAATACACCGGATGGATTTTAGTGAAGAACAGAGAATAAGAAAAAAATAATAGTAAATATGAGCCACAACTTAAATGTTGTGGCTTTTTGTTAATTATTTTTTAATTTTTTTTCATATTTTTTATAATACATTTAAATTATTCTATTATTTTTGTACAAATCCTAATTCTACGCTTATGAGAAAACTTTTACTCACTTTTTTATTACTTATCTTCAGCGGCAATTTTATTTTTGCCCAGAGAGATACAGAGCATTGGATAGCGCCGTACTATGAATCAACAACTGTTACCGCACAATCACTTTATCTTTCAACAGACTCCGTAACACCTTTTGTGGTAACTATTTACAGCAACAACGTTGCATTAGGAACAGTGACAATCAGCAAAGGAAGTCCACAAACATATATTGTTCCTTCCGCACGAATTGCGGTCAACACTGAATCGGAAGCTTTTACTGTAATTAATAAGGGATTATATATTAAAGCTGATAAACCTTTTTATTGTACGCTTAGAATGGTTAATTCAACTCAGCATGCTGAAGTAGTGACCAGTAAGGGTAAAGCAGGTATCGGCACACAGTTTTTTGTTGCCAGCACTCCGTCTACTCAGATTGCATCCAATAATTTCACTGCGGGAGTTTTAGCAACGGAAGACAATACAACAGTTACTGCGACATGGAGCGCTACTGCTGTTTTCACGTTTTTTGGAGCAACCCCGACAACAAATACGCATACCTTTGTTTTAAATAAAGGACAATCTTTTGTTTTTGCAGGGCCAATATCTGCTACGGTACCTTTTATGGGTGCAAAAATTGTTTCGAACAAGCCTATTACGCTAACTAATGGGAATGTGACTGCTAATTTTGGAACAAACACCGCTTCAGGGAGAGATATTATTTTAGACCAGTCTGTACCGACAAGCAGACTCGGAAATACTTTTGCAATGGTAAGAACGAGATCTACACTTCCAGATTTGGAAGGAGGGATTATAATCGCTACCGAAAACAATACGGAAGTATATTTAAATGGGGCTACAACTCCCGTAGCAACTTTAGCCCAAGGGCAATGGTACAGAATTTCCGGAAGCAGCTATATTACACAGCCGGGAGGATCACATGCTAATATGTTTATAAGCACTACAAAAAATGTTTATTTATATCAATTGGTTTCTGTAAATGATGATAGTGCAACTTGTGGCTTTAACTACATTCCACCTTTAAACTGTTTTTTACCAAGGAAAATTGATGAGATTGGTAAAGTGGGTGAAATGCCAACAGGAACTGCAGGAGCGAGTGTTGTACCAGCTAACACTGTTGTAAAATTAAATATTTTAACTGAAGTAGGTGCAACGGTTACTTACACCGTCAACGGTGGTGCACCAATTACACCAACGGCTGCACAAGGACCGTTCCAGCTGACAGGAAATACCAACTGGGTAACCTATGCCATACAACCGATTACCGGCAATATTGCTATACAATCTAACAAGGCGGTAACCGCTGGAATTAACGGAGGACATAGCACTTCAGGATACGGAGGATATTTCGCAGGGTTTTCTTCAATTCCACTTATTGCAAAAAAGACCGGAGAATGTATTCCGGGACTTGTACTGGAAGTAGATGACAGTTATGATACTTTTCAGTGGTTTAGAAATGGTATTGCTATCCCAGGTGCAAACAGTAATTCATACACTCCAACACAATCAGGAAATTATACAGTAACCATTACGGTAGGATCTTGCCTTCCGGAAACCACTCCTGTATTTAAAGTATTTACATGTTTAAATGAAACTACAGCTACAAAAACGGTATGTGAAGGTTATTTAAATATCGTTCCTGCATTTACATCGTCATCACAAACATTTACACCGGGAAGTGTACAGATTATCACTCCGCCGACAAACGGTACTGCAATAATCAATCCTACTACCGGAGTTATAGGATATACTCCAAACAATAATTTTGTGGGAACAGATACAATTGTTTATAAATTCTGTGGAAATGATCCTGAATTTGTAGATTGTGAACAAATTACATTAACTCTTACAGTAGCAGCAAGCCCTATAGTAACTAATGCTACATTAAGAACCTGCTTCCTTGAAAGTAATATTGCAACAGGTCAATTTGACTTAACAACTGCAATAGTGACTACACAGACCGGCGTAACAAAAACGTATTATCCATCATTGACTGATGCACATAATCAAACAAATGAAATTCTTCAGCCAAATCCGTATATTGCTCCGAATGGTGTTGTATATGTAAGAGTAAGCAATGCAAACGGATGTTACCGAGTAGCCGAAGTAACACTTATTGTACTTCCTCCGGTAAAATCTACGGTTTTAGAAGACAAAGTAATCTGTATTGAAGACAAAACAGTTTTAGACGCAGGACCAGGATTTGACGGATACGAATGGAGCACAGGAGATACCACACAAACGACTTCCAACATCGGCGTTGGAACATATTGGGTAAAATTGAAAACAGGAGATTGTATCACAAAACAAGAAGTAAAAGTTTATGCATCAGAGCAGCCTGTTATTACCAATGTTGAGGTTTCGAGTACAAGTATTACAGTTTCTGTAACAGGAGGTGTTGCACCATATGAATATTCAATAAACAATATCAACTGGCAGTCATCAAATGTATTTACAGATCTTCCGAGAGGTGATATTAAAGTTTACGTAAGAGACACATTCAATTGTGTTCCTATGGAAGTAAATATTACGATTCCTAACATTGTAAATGTAATTACTCCGAATTCTGATGGTGTAAATGATATTTTAGATTATTCAGCACTTGCCAACAAACCGAATTTGGTATTCAACATCTTTGACAGATACGGAAACAGAATTCACCAGGGTAATAAAGACAATGGTTATACATGGGATGGAACTACCAATGATAAGAAGAAAGTTTCTACAGGAAATTACTGGTACAACATCAGCTGGAATGAGAACAACAGAACTAAAACACCTATTAAATTCTCAGGCTGGATTTTAGTTAAAAACAGAGAATAATCATTACATAATTTAAATACAGTAAAAACCACGATATTAAATCGTGGTTTTTTGTTTATTTTTAAAACAATTAACGTATTTTATTATTAAATTTGTGAGAAAATCGAGTTCAAAATGAAGAAAATTCTATCTTTTTTTCTTATTTTTTATATATTCTCTATATCTTTTGCACAGCTGGACAGAGAACATTGGTTTGCGCCAATGGTAGATCGTACCGGAAATCCGAATCCGTATCAAAAACTTTACTTATCAACCAATCGTACTACCCCGTTTGCAGTAACTATTTACAACAATAATGTCGTAATCGGTACAGTTACAATCAGCAAAAACAATCCGCAAAAATTTGATGTTCTCAGAAATTACATAATCACAACTCAACAGACCGATCTTTTCACCCCTACAACAAAAGGGTTATATCTAAAAGCAGATTTTCCGTTTTATGCGAACTTAAGATTTTCAGTTTATAACCACGCAGAAATTATTACTTCAAAAGGTATTGCATCTACCGGCACAACTTTCCATGTTGCTACAGCGCCGGTTACGGTAAGCAATGCAATTCTGAATTTTATGACTAGTGTATTGGCAACTGAAGACAATACAACGGTAACGGTATCCGGCTATAAAACTGCCGTTCAGTTTTCTAATGGAACAACAGGAGCAACAAACCCTACCCTAACTTTTACATTAAATAAAGGTCAGTCATATATTATTGATGGGATCGGGGATATTGCAGGAAATTTTGACGGTTTTATTGGTGCTAAAATTACAGCCACAAAACCTGTAAATATTACCAATGGTAACTTCAATGGTCAATATGCCGGTAATAACCCTACAAGTTCTGATATTCTGATGGATCAGTCTATACCGGTAAATCAGCTTGGAAGCACTTTTGCTCTTGTAAAAGGTAACGGAAATATTGGCAGCAATATGGAAGGCGCATTGATTATTGCAACGCAGGACAATACTTTGGTCTACGTCAATGACGAAACAGCTCCAATCGCAACATTAAATACCGGACAATACTTTGTAGTTCCCGACACAAAATATAGATTGCAGGGGACGACAGGTCACTATAATCTCTATATTGTAACGAGTAAAAACGCATATGTCTATCAGCTTCTTGCAGGAGCCGCAAGTACAGGAAATGAAGTAGCAACCGGAGGTTTCAATTTTATTCCCGGCTTAAACTGTTATCTTCCTAAACAGATTAATGAAATAGGTTTAATTAATGAAAACTTTGTTCATACAAATAATAATCCTGCCGGAATACTTACAATTCCTACAAAACTAAATCTAATTACAGAACGTGGAGCTGCAGTTTTGGTTAATAATGCTCCACCTCCTGCGGGAACAGGACCTTTCGACATGACAGGGAATGTGAATTGGGTAACGTATGGAATTCCGAATACTACCGGAACAATCACTGTAACATCTACAAAAGCAATCACAGCGGGTATTACAGCAGGAAGTGACGCCGTCGGGTATGGCGGTTTTTTTGCCGGATTTCCCACTCAGCCTATTATCTTAAAATCAGGAGGAGATTGCGTTCCAGGGATTGTGCTTACTGTTGATCCTACCATTTATGAATCATATCAATGGTATGTTGGCGGTGTACTTATTACTGGCGCAACATCACCATCATATACTCCTACAGGATCTGGGAATTATACCTGTGCTGTTACGATGGGAACTTGTGCACCATTGATTACGGTACCTTTTAAAGTTTTAAACTGTACAAAACAATCTTCGGTATCTTATAATATTTGTGATATAAAAGTTATTACACCAGCGTTTACAACTTCTACACAAACACCGGTTGCATCAACCGTATCGATTACTACTGCTCCAACATTAGGAACAGCTACTGTAAATACTGCTACAGGAGTTATTACATACACCGCTACCAATCCGGCAGCAGGAGGAACAGATACTTTTGTTTATACATTTTGCGGAAATAACACTGAATTTCCGGATTGTGAAACAATAACCGTTACAATTAATATTCAGCCTGTTACAGTAAATAATGCAACTATAAATGCATGTAATGTAAATGGTTCAGGAACATTTGATCTTACAAGTGCCAATGTTACAACAAATTCACCGGTAACAATTACATACTACCCCTCTCTTGCAACTGCACAGAATGAAACACCGTCGGCATTAATCACCGTGCCAAATACATATCCTGCACCCAACGGAACGATTGTTTATGCGGTTGTGAAAAATAGCACAGGATGTAAAAATATTGCCCAGATTACTTTGAATCTTTATCCGTTAGCCATTGTTACACCGGTAAATATGGGTGTTCAGTGTGATGAAAATCTTGACGGTACCGTAAACATAGTTTTATCAGACATTACACAATTAATTTTAAATAACCCGGCCTATTTTACCAATGTAAGATACTATGCTCAGTTAACAGACGCAAACGCAGGAAATGCCAATACGCTTCCCAACAACTGGAGCTACACGGTTAATACAACAATTTATATCAGAGTAGATTCTCCAAATGGTTGTGCACCGGTAATTCAGCCGGTAAATTTCACGGTCGGATCGAAATTAACCTTAATAACGAAAACACTTACAACGACATTCTGTGATGACGATTTAGACGGAGTGAAACCAATGAATCTTTCCCAATTCTTAAATCAGTTCACAACAGATCCTCTCGTAACGGCAAGCTATCATGCAACATTGGCAGATGCTCAGAATGATGTTGCTCCCATAAGCGCTGCCGTAACTCTTACAGGTGTGCATACTTACTATGTCCGATTTGAAAAGAGCGGATTCTGTCCGGATGTAGCAACAATAAATGTTACTTTAAAAGTTCCAAAAAAATCAGATATTCTGAAAGATCAGTTTATTTGTCCGGATACGGCGACTAATCTCGATGCAGGTTCAGGTTTTGACGCTTATCTTTGGAGTACCGGTGCTACAACACCTGCAATCTCAAATGTCACTGTCGGAAATTATTGGGTAGACCTTACTTTCGATGGCTGTACATACAGACAATTTGTAAATGTTTCCCAATCTACATTACCGGTTATCAATTCAATAGAAATAAACGGAACAACCGTAATAATTGGTGTAACCGGTGGAACCCCGGCGTATGAATATTCAATTGACGGGTTCAACTGGCAAAGTTCAAATACATTCACCAATTTAAGCATAGGAACATATACCGTTTACGTAAGAGATTCTTTAGCGTGTGATATTGTAAAAGAAAATTTTGTGATCATTAAACTGATCAATACGATCACACCAAACGGAGACGGAAGAAATGACGAAATCGATTATTCTTCATTAATGAACAAAGAAAATCTTGAATTCCGAATTTTCGACAGATATGGTGCTGAAGTATTCCGTGGTACACCAACCAACAAATTTACCTGGGATGGCAACATGAAAGGAAGACCTGTACCAACGGCAACATACTGGTATTTCCTGAGCTGGACAGAACTCGGAAATATCACAACCGTAAAGTATTCGAGCTGGCTTCTGGTAAAACACAGAAATGATAATTTATGGGATAAATAAATTCAAATAAATTTCTATAACATTCATTAACAGTTTAATCTAAAGTTTAATATAACTTTAACCACCTATTGGCTCATCCTGCATGAAAATTGACGTAATTCTTATGTAATTTTGCACAACATATGAAGAAACTTATACTAGTAATGCTGTTGGTTTTTGCAGTTAAAATTAATGCGCAGATTTTTTCGGGAGAGGTATTTTTAAGAGACAATTCATCATTGTATCTTAATCAGGTGTATGTCACCAATCTTACAACCCTGAAAACTGTTCTTACCACATACAACGGAGATTTCAACATCAACGCTGAGCCGGGCGATGTGATTCGTTTCACGTCTATTGTTACAGAAAGAAAAGATGTAAAGCTGACTCCTCAAATGTTCAACTCTAAAAATCTGGTTGAATTAAAGATTGCTTATCACGATATTCAGGAAGTGGTCATCAGCAGATTCCGTCCTACAGGAAATCTAAGATATGATGTGAATTCCCTTCGCAAAGAAGATAAGGCTTTAGCCCTGAAAAAAGTAATCGGTCTTCCCGAGCCCAAAGGTGACGGAACTTCTCCTCAGCTTCCGGTGGCCGGGTTGAGAGACGGAGGTCTCACTTTCAGCATTGAAAGTATTTTTGATATTCTTTCGGGAGAACGCAAGAAAAAACAGAGATTGGTTGCTTATGAAAGAATGAGCAATTCTGTTACCCAAGTCAAAAATTATTTAGGAAAAGAATACTTTACAAGATTTAAGATTCCGGAAAACCTTATCGACAATTTCCTACAGTTTGTTTATACATCAGAAAATATCGATGTTTATATACAAAGTGGAAATATTGAAGCGGTAAAGATTCCGATCGAAAAATACCTGCCGATCTATCAGCGAAGACTGAAAAATTCTCATCTTCAGGAAATTGTAAATTAATCTGATGAGTTTGAAGCTCTAAACCATTAATTAAATTAAATCTTAATAATTCAGGCAATATATTCTTTCAAATTTTGTTTAATTTTAATGAACCTAATCATTCATTAAACTTCATCAATATTGAGAAACGCACTGCACACCATAAAATATTATTCAATGAAAAAGTTAGTTTTACTTTTTACTACTTTATTATTTGTTTCTTTTTCAGCTCAAAAAAAGGGTAAAGACTACAGCGAGATCCTTAAAAGCAAAAATATTTACGAGATCAATGCTTTCCTGAGAGATGCTCATCCCGATGATCCCCGAAGATCTGTTCTAAAGCCAAGAGTAATGGACATGATGAAAGAATACATTAAAACGGCACCTCCCGGAGACAGAAAAGTAAAAGAGATGCAGGAAAATCTGGCAAGACTGAGAAGAGGTCCTTCAACGAAAATTTCTTTTGAAGAGATGAACGCCATGATCAAGCAGAAACAAATCCTGAAATACCAGAAGCAGTTGCAGGTGGGCCAGTCTGCTGTTGTTTATACACCAAGTACTGCGCAGAATGTCTATGTTACCAATACGACTGCGACAAAAAACACAAAAGTGATTGCAGATACCGAAGCATCGGAATTCAATATGCTGATGGGAGAAAACTCAACAGAGCATAAAAATAAAACCGTGAAGATCCTGAATTCATTATTCGACAACGATCCGAATGCAAAAGAATGTATCGTCATGATCGAAAACAGATCAGACTGCAACATCATTGTAAGGATTGAAGGAGTCGGAAATACCAAATACAGACTTCCTGTTCCTGCACATGGCGATAATTCGATTGTTGTACAAAAAGGAGATTATCTTTTATCCAGTATTGTTTGCGGCGCTCAGTACGCTTCACAAAAAACCATTCAGAAACCTATGATGGTGGCTTTAGGCAGCTCTGCAAAATAATTTGAAATTCAAAATAGTAACCTTGCATTTTAAAAGCTTGAATGCTGCATAATTTTCGTAATTTTGCAGACTTTCATACATAGTTCATGGGCAAAAACAAATTAAGAAGATTCGCAGAGAACAGAATATTACCCAACGTCATTCAGCCAACCAGAGATGAAGCTCTCGAAGGTTTTAAACTTAAAGGAAACTGGAGAAAAGATTTCTTTAAAAACGAACAGCCGATCGTTTTGGAATTAGGTTGTGGTAAAGGAGAATATACAGTAGGGCTTGCAAAAACCTTTACAGATAAAAATTTTATCGGAATTGACATCAAAGGTGCAAGATTCTGGTTTGGAGCTAAAGAAGCAGTAGAAAACGGAATGAAGAATGTTGCATTCTTACGATCACAAATCGAGCTTGTAGATTATTTTTTTGCCGAAAATGAAGTCGATGAAATCTGGATTACCTTTCCCGATCCTCAGATCAAATTCAAGCGTACAAAACATAGATTAACACATCCCGATTTTCTTGAAAGATATAAAAGATTTCTAAAACCGGGCGGCATTGTACATTTAAAAACAGATTCAGAATTTTTACATGGCTATACGCTAGGTTATTTGCAGGGTGCCGGATACGAAATCATTTCTGCTCATCACGATATTTACGGAGCTCTGGAATACGATCCGAATACACCACATTTAAGAGATATCAGAACGCATTATGAAGAGCTGTTTTCTGCTAAAGGAAAAACGATTACTTATATTAAATTTAAAATTAATTAAATTTCAAAATAAGAAAAGGTTGTACATAATACAGCCTTTTTTAATGCAATAAAGTGAGCATTTCCGAGTTTTATTTATGACTAAATTCAAGCTAAATTTTAATATGAAAAAACATTTTCTTCTTATCATTCTTATCCTCTCATTTCTGAATAGCTGCGGAAGCACAAATCATAATACGAAGCCAACTCCAAAAAATACATTTCCTAAAAACTCAAACACCGGAACAAAAACAAATCCTGCATCAACAACCGAGCAAGAATATCAGGCTTTATTAAAAATATATAAGCCGGAAACGGCAGATGTTGTGAATGACCTGCTGAACAGCTCATCAAACAATACCAAAACATCAGTATCGGTAGAAAATAAGTCCAGATGCAATATGGTTCTTACGATAAGCGGAAACAATTATTTCAAAAAAATTCCGATTGCGGCAGGTAAGATTGGGTACGCTATGGTTCCAAAAAATCAGAATTACAGTTTGTCGGCAATGGTTTGCAATTCAAAATATCAGAAAACAAAATTTATTGCAAATTCTTACAGCATCATGTTGTCTAACTAAATGATTTAAAATTAATTGCTTACATTTGCAATCCTATAATTTCTGAACAAAATTCAGAACAAATTACTAAAACACAATTCGATGAAGAAAAATACTTTCGCTTTTTTCTTCTTCAGTCTTATCGTTTCATCCTGCGCAAGTAATACTGCAGACGGAGGTGATGTTCTCAGAAGTACAGACATCAGTAAGATTGAAGAATATCTTGTAAAAGCACATCCTCAAGATCCTAAACGAGGAATTCTAAAACAGCGAATCATTGCGCTGAAAAATACAGAATGGACAAAAGGTGCAAAAAATGCAAAACCCATGGAAGCAAGACCCGTTTTTATGGAACTTCCCGATCTTTCGATTAATAAAAGAAATAATGAAGTCAATCAGGAGGTTTTCAGAAAACTGATGACTGAAACTTCGGATGAACATAAAGAAAAAACCAGAAAGCTTCTCAATAATATGTTTAATGAAGATATTAATCATAACGAAGCGATTGTTTTGCTGAAAAATAATTCAGACTGCAACTTGGTTTTAGAAATATCCGGAAAGAAGTTTTATAATCTGGCGGTTCCCGCGAAAGGCGAAAATTTTATCGTCCTGAATAAAGATTCTTACATTTTTTCGGGAAATGTCTGTGATGTAAAATATAAGAGTTCTAAAGATATTAGTAAAAGTATGGTTGTTGTTTTACAAAATCCGGGACTTCCATCGATCAATGAAAAAGATCTGCTTGCTCAAAACAATTCTGGAAAAGCACCAAAAAACACAAAAACAAAGCCTACATCAACAGCAAAAAGAAAGAAGAAAAAATAGATAACCATTCAGTTTCAGAACAACAAAAAACCGCCAAATTACTTTAGCGGTTTTTGTATTTTAAAGAAAATCTTTAATTATTCAGCATCGAAATCAGCATCTTTATCAGCAGACACTACTTCTCCTTCTTCTTTAGATTTTTCTTTATCAGCTTTTCTCTGAGACTGACCTTCTTTGATAGAATCTGAAACTACATTCAAGATCATATCGATAGATTTAGAAGCATCATCGTTTCCTGGGATAACGAAGTCTACTTTTCTTGGGTCAGAGTTTGTATCAACAATACCGAAAACTGGAATACCTAATTTCTTAGCTTCAGTTACAGCGATGTGCTCTCTCATGATATCTACAACGAAGATTGCAGAAGGAAGACGCACCATGTCAGAGATAGAACCTAAGTTTTTCTCTAAGTTAGCTCTTTGTCTGTCTACCTGTAATCTTTCTTTTTTAGATAAAGTTTCGAACGTACCGTCTTTTTTCATTTTGTCGATAGCGTTCATTTTCTTTACAGCTTTTCTGATCGTAACGAAGTTTGTTAACATACCTCCCGGCCATCTTTCTGTAATATAAGGCATATTAAGTTCAGCAGCGTGCTTAGCAACCACCTCTTTCGCTTGCTTCTTAGTAGCTACGAAAAGAACTTTTTTACCTGCAGAAGTTAATTTTTCTAAAGCGTTACAAGCTTCATCCAATTTAACTGCTGTTTT
Organism: Chryseobacterium sp. CBo1; assembly: GCF_001693475.1. NCBI lineage: Bacteria > Pseudomonadati > Bacteroidota > Flavobacteriia > Flavobacteriales > Weeksellaceae > Chryseobacterium > Chryseobacterium sp. CBo1. The sequence goes on along the minus strand of NZ_MAUH01000006.1, from coordinate 34,306 downwards.
ATGTAAGTCTACAATGTGAATACCGTTTTTCTCCATAAAAATGTATGGAGCCATATTTGGATTCCACTTTCTAGTCATGTGACCGAAGTGTACACCAGCCTCTAGAAGGTCTTTTACATTTGCTTTTGCCATGTTTTCTGTTTTTGTTAGTTTACTTTCCGTTTTTTAAACAATCAACAACTTCTTTAGATGGGAGAAGCGTTTGGATGCTAAACGTAACGGGCAATTGGCGGTTTGCTTTTTGCTTGTGGCAATTGGCTTTTCGCCGAGATTAAGTTTAAAAAAAATTTTAATAAATTCCTGAAGCCAATAGCTAAAAGCCATTCGCCACCAGCAAATCTTAACGTTTTGAGAATTGGAATCTCTTTCTTGCTTTTTTCTGACCTGGTTTCTTTCTTTCCACCATTCTTGCATCTCTTGTAAGTAAACCTGCAGGCTTCAATGCTAATCTGAATTCAGCATTAATTTCGCAAAGCGCTCTAGAAATACCTAATCTGATAGCTTCTGCCTGACCTGTATTACCACCACCGAAAACATTTACGGTAACATCGTACTGACCAACAGTTTCAGAAAGGATGAACGGCTGGTTCAATTTGTAAACCATCACGTCTGTAGAGAAATAAGTTGCAGCATCTTTACCGTTTACTGTAATGTTACCAGTTCCTGGCTTTACATAAACTCTAGCTACAGAAGTTTTTCTTCTTCCGATTTTGTGAACTATAGACATAAATTAATTATTTAAATTCGTTAACATTAATTGTTTTAGGCTGTTGAGCTTCATGTTTGTGCTCAGTTCCTTCATAAAGATAAAGGTTCTTCAATAAAGCAGATCCTAATCTGTTTTTAGGCAACATACCTTTTACAGATTTTTCCAATACTTTTAAAGAATCTTTCTTCTGAAGTTCAGCTGCAGTCATAGACTTCTGTCCACCAGGATAACCTGTATGCCAGATATAAGTCTTATCGTTCCACTTGTTTCCAGAAAGAGTTACTTTCCCAGCATTCAAAACAATAACGTTATCACCACAATCTACGTGAGGTGTAAAGTTTGCTTTGTGCTTACCTCTCAAAATCTTTGCAACCGTAGAAGCTAGTCTTCCCAACGGTTGTCCTTCAGCGTCTACCACAACCCATTCTTTATTAGCAGTAGCTTTGTTCGCTGAAACAGTTTTGTAACTTAATGTATTCACACGTTTTAGTTAAAGATTAAACATAATTTTCCCTTAAAAGGGTGTGCAAAGGTACACATATTTTTCTAATCTGAAAATATATTTTGAATTAAAGTATTGAAAATAGTGATATTAAGCAAGTTATCACATCTGAAGAAATCAAAACCTCAACTTTTGTAAAGTCGAAAAACGATAAATAAAATCTGAAAATTGAAAATCTTTAGTTTAAAGATTGAATATTGAGAATAATTTTTAATTGCGTAAAGATTTACTCCCTCGGAAACTTGCTATTAAATAATAAGCCACAAAAACAGTAGAAAACTTCAAAATAGACGGAATTGCCAGTTCAAGATTGAAAATAACAGCACCTACCGCAACCAGAAGAGCCATTACTCCAAATGAAGAACCCATTTTCTGAACAAGAGAAAATTTAGGATTATCGAGAAAATACGCCATTCCCCAAGCAAGTCCGAAAGCGATTGCATAATATATTTCCAGACCGATATGTTCACCATCTATAAACAGATAATTGATTAAAAAACTCAATACCGTCCCCAATGCAAAATAGATTAACGCTCTTTTCATTCCTAAAATTCTATGTGCAAAAATAAAAATTTAATTCCGAAAAACTCAAAATGAAAGAATAACCTTGCAAACACCTGAACGAATGTTAGTTCAGGTACAAAAATCATACTGACAAAACATACAAAGCTTTAAAAATCAATTAAATAAATACAAATCAGCGGTTCTTATTTTATTATTATATTTGGAAATTCAGAAATTTTCTAGTTTTTTATGGAAACCCAAAAATATACTCCAACAAATAAAGTAAGAATCGTAACAGCTGCATCGTTATTCGACGGTCATGATGCTGCGATTAATATCATGCGTCGTGTCATTCAGGGAACGGGATGCGAAGTTATCCACCTTGGTCACGACAAATCCGCTGAAGAAGTGGTGAACACTGCTATTCAGGAAGATGCCAACGCGATTGCATTAACTTCATATCAAGGTGGTCACAACGAATATTTTAAATACATTTACGATCTTTTAAGAGAAAAAAACTCTCCACAAATCAAAATTTTCGGCGGCGGCGGTGGTGTAATTCTGCCTGAAGAAATCGAAGACATCATGTCTTACGGAATCGACAGAATTTATTCTCCGGACGACGGCCGTGAGCTTGGCTTACAGGGAATGATCGACGATCTGGTAAAAAGATCAGATTTCGCTACAGGAAAAGACGTGACTGCTGAAGATTTGGATAACATCAGTTTCGAAAACTCGACCAGCATTGCTAAAATAATTTCTGCCGTTGAGAACTTCTCAGAAGAAAAACCGGATTTGGTAAAGGCAATTGACGAAAAATCAAAAGATTTAAATATCCCGATCATCGGTATCACGGGTACAGGTGGAGCCGGAAAATCTTCTTTGACAGACGAATTGGTAAGACGTTTCTTACGTTCCAATACAGATAAAAAAATTGCGATCATCTCGATTGACCCTTCGAAAAAGAAAACCGGAGGTGCATTGTTGGGAGACAGAATTCGTATGAACGCGATCAATGATCCACGAGTTTATATGCGTTCGATGGCGACGAGAGAAAACAACGTTTCTGTTTCGCCTTTCATTCATTCAGCGTTGAATGTGTTGAAATTAGCTCATCCTGATGTAATTATTCTGGAAACTTCGGGTATCGGACAATCAGGTTCGGAAGTTTCAGATTTTGCAGATGTTTCCATGTACGTAATGACTCCTGAATATGGAGCTTCAACACAGTTGGAAAAAATTGACATGTTGGATTACGCAGATTTAGTTGCCTTAAATAAATCTGACAAACGAGGTGCTTTAGATGCCCTTCAAGCGGTTAGAAAGCAGTTCCAGAGAAACCATTTGCTGTGGGAACAGCCATTGGATGAAATGCCTGTTTATGCAACAAAAGCATCTCAGTTCAATGACCACGGAACAACCGAATTATATAATAGACTAGTTTCTAAAGTCAATGATAAATTTGCTGATTTAAACTTACAAGGTTTTGTTGAGCAGGAAATTACAGACGAAGTGACGATTATTCCTCCAAAAAGAGTTCGTTATTTATCTGAAATTGTTGAGAACAACAGAATTTATGATGCAAACATCGAAAAACAAGCTGAGCTTGCAAGAAAAATGTATCATATTGAAGGCGTTAGAAATTTCCTTTCCAACGAAACTTTAGACGCTGAATATCAAAAGGCAGAGAAAGAACTTCAACAGGAAAATATCGACTTCCTAAAAACTTGGGATGATACGAAAAAGGCTTTCCATGAAGAATTTTACTCCTATTTCGTAAGAGGAAAAGAAATTAAAGTTGAAACCTCAACAGAATCTTTATCTCATTTAAGAATTCCAAAAATCGCTTTACCAAAATATAACGATTGGGGTGATTTAATTAAATGGAAAGGTCAGGAAAATCTTCCGGGAGGATTTCCTTACACCGCCGGAATTTATCCTTTTAAAAGAACAGGAGAAGACCCAACAAGAATGTTCGCCGGAGAAGGCGGACCGGAAAGAACCAACAGAAGATTCCACTACGTTTCTGCGGAAATGGATGCAAAACGTTTGTCTACAGCGTTTGACTCTGTGACGTTATACGGACAGGATCCTGCCCTACCACCGGATATTTATGGTAAGATCGGAAATGCGGGAGTTTCTATCGCAACATTAGATGATGCGAAAAAATTGTATTCCGGATTTGATTTGGTGAATGTAATGACTTCAGTTTCAATGACGATCAACGGACCTGCGCCGATGTTGCTGGCTTTCTTTATGAATGCGGCGATTGATCAGAATGTTGAAAAATATATTGCTGAACATAAGCTTGAAGCTAATGTTGAGAAAGCTTTAAAAGCAAAATTCGACGACAAAGGTTTAGAAAGACCAAAATATAACGGAGAATTGCCTCCTTCCAATAATGGTTTAGGATTAAAATTATTAGGCTTAACGGGAGATGAAGTGATTCCTGCTGAGGCTTATGCTGAAATTAAGGCTAAAACAATCGCGACCGTTCGTGGAACGGTTCAGGCTGATATTTTAAAAGAAGATCAGGCTCAAAATACTTGTATTTTCTCTACTGAATTTGCCCTAAGATTAATGGGTGACGTTCAGGAATATTTTATCACAGAAAAAGTAAGAAACTTCTATTCTGTTTCTATTTCTGGTTATCACATTGCAGAAGCGGGTGCGAATCCGGTTTCTCAGTTGGCATTTACCTTAGCAAATGGTTTCACGTATGTTGAATATTATTTGTCAAGAGGAATGGACATCAATGATTTTGCACCAAACCTATCTTTTTTCTTTTCCAACGGTATCGACCCTGAATATTCAGTGATCGGACGTGTGGCGAGAAGAATCTGGGCAAAAGCCATGAAACTGAAATATGGTGCGGATGAAAGAAGCCAGATGTTGAAATACCATATCCAAACTTCAGGACGTTCGCTTCACGCTCAGGAAATTGATTTTAACGATATCAGAACGACGCTTCAGGCGCTTTATGCCATCTATGATAACTGTAATTCACTCCACACAAACGCTTATGACGAGGCAATTACAACTCCGACTGAGCAGTCTGTAAGAAGAGCGATGGCGATTCAGTTGATTATTAATAAAGAATTAGGTTTAGCGAAAAACGAAAATCCGCTTCAAGGTTCATTTATTATTGAAGAATTGACGGATCTTGTGGAAGAAGCTGTTTATGCAGAATTCGACAGAATTACAGAAAGAGGTGGTGTTTTGGGCGCAATGGAAACGATGTATCAACGTTCAAAAATTCAGGAAGAATCAATGCATTACGAATGGCTGAAACATACCGGAGAATATCCGATTATCGGAGTGAATACTTTCTTAGGAAAAGACGGTTCACCAACAGTTCGTCCGGGAGAAGTGATCCGTTCGACTGAGGAAGAAAAGCAGTTCCAGATCGAAATGCTTCATAATTTCCAACAGGCTAATGAAGATAAGTCCGAAGCCGCTTTGAAAACATTACAACACGCTGCCATCAATCAGCAGAATTTATTTAATGTCATGATGGATGCCGTGAAATATTGCTCTCTTGGGCAGATTACCAATGCTTTGTTTGAAGTAGGCGGTAAATACAGAAGAAATATGTAGTCCGGCCCGTGTAGGGCAAACGATTTTTGACTACAAACTGTTTCAAAAATTATAAATTAAAACCTCAAGGAATTTTTCTTTGAGGTTTTTTTGTATTTTAGATTTAAATAAAACTTTGATGAAAATTATTCAGATTAAAAAGCCTTGTGAAGAATTGTGGGACAAAATGCATCATATTTCCGAAGGGAAATTTTGTGATTTATGTTCTAAAACCGTACTAGATTTAACCCAAAAATCAGATCAGGAAATACTCAGAATTTTAGATGAATCAAATGGAGAAATCTGTGGCCGGATTTTCAGACATCAATCAAATAGAAACTTTTTACCTCCTGAAAAAGTAGTTATTAGTAAAGAAAAAAGAAACGGATATTCTCAACTGGTTGCAGGATTGGCAATTGCAGCAAGTTTAGCAGGAATTCAAACCCAGGCTATAAATTTTGAAAAACCTTTAATTCAAATTTCAGAAAATCAAAATTCAGGAGAAAGAGATTTAGACAGAAAAAAAATGTCCGACAATGATTTTATCATTTCCGGAAAGCTTTCCAACTCTGAGACAGGTAAACCTTTACCAAATGTTGAAGTCACTTTTATAACAATAGAAAAAATTTTTAAAGTGAAAACTAATAAGGATGGAATATATAAAATAACTGTTCCTGATTTCTACGTTCAAAAAGATAATAATGTTTTGCATTTTGAATTCGGCAGCTACAATGACAAGGAATATCTTCTTACTAAAGAAGAACTAAAAAATAAAGAATTTACTTTTGAAAGCTATGAAATTGATGAAATGGTGGTTATGACAGGTGGTATTTCTTCAAGAAAATTAGAACCAACTATTCTGCTGGATGGTGAGGAAATTGAAGAAGAAGAACTCTATAAATTAGGTGTAAGTAATTTCGAAGCTTTTCATTTTTATGGAAAAACAGCAAAAGCTTTATACAATGATGTTTCAAAGGACGGTTTATATTTATTTTTTACAAAATGAAACCCAAAGCCATATTCAACTGGAGCAGCGGAAAAGATTCTGCATTAGCTTTATACAAAATTTTAAAAGAAAATCAATTTGAAGTCACTTCTTTGCTGACAAGCATTAATCAGGAATTTCAAAGAATCTCGATGCATGGTGTTCATGTTTCTTTGTTAGAAAAACAGGCGGAAAGTTTAGGATTTCCTTTAATTAAAATGGAAATCCCGAAGGAACCGACAATGGAAGAATATCAAGAAATTATGACCAGAACGATGAATGAGATACAATCTCAAGACGTCACTCATTCTATTTTCGGAGATATTTTTTTAGAGGATTTGAGAAAGTATAGAGAAGATCAACTTAATAATATTGGAATGGAAGCGGTTTTTCCTCTTTGGAAAATCAATACAACAGACCTCATTCATGAGTTTCTAGATTTAGGTTTTAAAACGATCGTCACTTGCGTAAACGAAATTTATCTGGATAAAACTTTTGCAGGAAGAATTATTGATAAAGATTTCATTAATGATTTACCTGAAAATGTAGATCCCTGCGGAGAAAACGGAGAATTCCATACCTTTACTTTTGACGGTCCCATTTTTAAAAATCCTATAGATTTTAAAATTGGTGAGATTGTAAAGAAGACCTATCCAAAACCGAAAACTGATGATAATGATGAAGGTGGAGAATATGTTTTCTGGTTTTGTGATTTGATTTAGAAATAATAATCTAAAATTTTCGTTTTGCTTTAAACTAATCAATGAGACCCCATCTGAGAATTGAAAAACCGTGTGAAGAACCTTTGGAAAATATGTACGATATTACCGGAGGAAAACATTGTGAGCTATGTTCTAAAAAAGTATTGGACTTATCTGACTTAAATAATACTGAGATCTTAAAAATTCTTCAACAAAACAAAGGTGAAAAATTCTGTGGAATCTTATTCAAAAATCAATTAAACCGATCTTTACAAGAAGAAAAAATTCCTTCAAACACTTCCCCAAGAAAAATCACGTTTTCAAAAGTAGCCGCCGGATTGGCTTTAACAGCCAGTATGGTAAATACTTATCCTTCACAAACCACTGTTGCACATTCAAACGAAATAGTTGTCTCAGCCGATTCAAATATAAAAATCGAAAACGGAGAACCTCGAAAAGATAACGGCAATTTTGTGATCTCCGGAAGAATAGTTGATTCTGAAAACACAAAGCCGATTCCTTCAGAGATTAGCTTTATTACTGCTTTGAAAGTTTATACCACAAGAACAGATAAAAACGGCTACTATCATCTCGAAATACCGAAAGATATTCTTAAATACGAAAGCCTACTGGAGTTTACTCCTAACGACTATGCCTATGACAAAAAAATGGTTATTTATACCATTCAAAATCTTAGTAAAAAACAACTGATAAAGTTAGAATATAATGGTTTAGATAAAATGTATGGTGAAATTTCATACGGTCCACCTTTAGCTACAGAAAAATCTCTTATAATTGTTGAAGGAAAAAAATTAGACTATAAAATATTTAATAAAAGTTACTCCTTATATTCCAATAAATATGAGGTTCATTACATTCCTAAAGAGTTTGTGAAATTCTTCACTCCAAAAGAAAACATTCATGACATTTACATTGTTTTTATAAAATAAAATTCTTTACTGATAGCTTTTTCAACTTTTTCACATTCAACAATAATGAATAAATTAAATAGTACGTTCTCTTATTTTATGATTTGATTTAGAATAGTTTTAGTTTCACACAGTTCGTAACCTTAAACTTTGATTAAAAATCTTTTTTTCTTATTTTAGATAAATCAAAAGCACATCATGAAGTTTTTAGTAACGATTATTTCTGTCTTCTTACTTTTATTTTCCTGTCAAAAAGTTGAAATCTCCAAGCCTGTTGATAAAAAGGTAATTATTGATTCTGCAGTTACTGCATTTCAGCAAAAATTATATAAAGCGCAAATAGATTCGGTTTTTAATGCTTATCATTTTAACGCAAGTGTCGGTGTTTTTAAAGATAGCACTGAACTTTACCGAAGAAATAATGGATTCTCGAATTTTGAAAATAAAACTGAAATCAACAACGCTACAGTATTTTCAATTGCCTCGATAAGCAAGCAGTTTACCGCTGTTCTGATCTTACTTCAAATGGAAGGGGGAAAATTGAATCTTGATGATAAAGCCTCAAAATATTTCAAAGATTTCCAGAAAAAGGAATACGAAAACATCACCATTCAGCAGCTTCTAAATCACAGTTCGGGACTTAATAATTTCGGGGAAAGATTAATGTTCAAAAGTGGAAGCGGATTTAATTATTCCAACGACGGATATAATGCTTTAGGAAAAATTGTAGAAAATGTTTCAGGAAGATCTTTTGATGAAAATATGCTGGAATTATTCAGAAAGGCTGGAATGAAAAATTCATCAACCGGAACTTCATTTGATGGAGAAAATTTTGCTAAAACATACGTAGGAAATTCGAAAAGCCAGAAAGCTGTTGACAATATGCCAAAAAGATTAGGCAACAAAGAAATTGGCATTCCTGCAGGCGGAGTTTTGTCCACCATTGATGATCTTCACATCTGGAATAATGCTTTATACAGCGGAAAAATCATTAAAACCGAAACTCTGAAAAAATTCATGGCCAAAAGCACCGAAAGACAACATCCTGTTCTCGGAACGATGGGTTACGGCTTAGGAATTATGATGAATGACAATAAGCCGGTTTCTTATTTTCACAGCGGATATGTAAAAGGTGCACCTTCCCTCAACATTTATTATCCCAAAACCAAAACTTCAGTTATTATCCTATCTAATATTGCGGATGAAGAAAAAGGCAAAACTGCATCTTTCCAACCTCATTTAAAAATTAAGCAAATTTCAGATGTATTGGAAAATTATTAATTAGAGATTTTAAAATTTTCTTCCAGATAAGGAGTGATTTTTTTAATCATTTCAAGATACTTTTGCTGGGATACTATAATTGCTGCTTCAAAAAAGAAAAAGAAAAGAAACAAAGCGTTAACAACAATACCTTTCATATGATTTGGATCCAAAAAACCATCATTTATTTCTAAAACAAAACGGAAAAACCATCCTGAAGACATCGGAAGAATAAAAAATACGCTTACAAGATTCTGATGGGCAGAAAGCCGGATGTTTTTATACTTTTTAGGCAGATCAAAATACTTTTTTTCTTTGATGTAAATAATTAACGGAAATACCATCACAAGACCTACAAAGACACCCAAACTTATTCTAAAAACAGAAAACGGAATAAAAAAATAACATAATACAACTAAAAAATAACTGATTACTGCAATTACTGCCGATTTTTTCAGGATTGAAAAAAGCTTTTGTCTTGAGGATTTTTTTATCAAAAGAGATGTTTTTTCTGTACTCCAGCTACCATCCCGGAAAAGCCTTAAGTCGTCGTACCAGGAAATAATAGCGACATTAAATGCATCATCAAAAGACAGAGCTTTCTCCGATTGTATCTCATTGATTTGGCTTACAAAATGATCTTCAACTTCCATTATGATATCTATCGGAAGATTTTTATTTAAAAGAAAAGTTCTTATTTCCCGTTTTTGTTCTGTTGTCATGAAAGCAAAATATTTACTTTTTTAATTCTGTAATAAAGCAATTGGATCTGAAGCACAACCGAAAAAGTGAGCGCCATATGGTTTAAAGGAAATTCCCAAATATTGTCATGCGTTTTAAAGGCAATATTTAAAATAGGGACAATAATTAAAATCAACAATAAACTTCTCAGCAATAAAGGATGAAAAGATATTCTCTGATAATCTGAAAAACTGAGTTTCCCAAATATGAAACTGTAGAGAAGAAATAACAGATGTAAAATAATAAAGCATCCCTGAATAACTAAATATAAATCTTCATTAAGATAAAACATCATCCCTGAAAGCAAACAAAACAAAAAAGCCAACAACATCATTTTTCTGAACCTCATCTGCAAAAGATTCTTCTCAATTTTTGCAATTCTTCTGAATGAAAAAATATCTGCTCTTACCATTTTCAGTTCGCTCTGCCAATTGATTGTTGTATGAACGAAGGCTTCCTGAAAACCAACTTCTTTTTTAAGCATAAAATCTGAAATCTGCATGACAAAATGATCATACACTTCAGTAAATATAGCAGAACTCAAATTTTTACTTTTAAGATACTGCTCTATCTGTTTTAAGTTTTCTTTTTCCATAGTATTATAATTCTCTAAGGTCTTGAATACTATTTTTAATTTTTTTCACACTTTTTATAAATGAAACCTGCATAAAGATTGTAAAAAAATATGTACCTGAAGTAATCATTAGTATAATTATATCTGCAAAATTTTCACTTGAGTTATAAAAAAAATTTAATATCCTTTCTCCAGTATTTGTATAATAGCTGTATATAAACGGAAAGAAAAATCCAAAATACATACAAAGCCCCTCATAGCCTTGGTATATATTAAGTCTAATTTTCTTGTTTTTAAATGATAGATGATACAGTTTAGTATACCGCATCACAAAAATTCCAGGTAGACTAAAAAAAATAATGATTGCATACCTCAAAAATTCACTAAAATCATTTTTATCAATTAGCTTACTTAGTGAAAATAAAAGTAAAAGCATTATAAACACAGATAATGAAGCTTTAAGCAAAATTTTATTTACAGCTTTATCTTTAATATTCTTTGCAATGAGTGCAATTGATTTCCCATTATAATACTTCGCTTGCTTTAAATCTTCGCTCCATTTTTCTTTGGTATTTTCAAATGCGGCATCAAAAGATTCTTTATTTTCAATTTGTAGATTATCGATCTGATTCAAAAAATGATCTTTCACTTCAAGCAAAATATCCAAAGGTAAATTCTTAGAGATCAGATACTTTTCAATCTCTAATTTTTGTTTTGCTGAAATCATATGTCAAAAATTGTTTTTAGATTAAATAAATATGATCTCATCTCATCTTCCTGAACTGCCTGTTGTTTTTTGCCCTTTTCGCTAAGCAAATAATATTTTCTGCTTCTTCCATTGATTTCCTGAATTTCAGAAGTAATAATTCCATCTGCTTCCAGCTTATGTAAAAGCGGATAAAGTGCGCCTTCCGTCATTTCAAGTTCACCTTCTGTTAATTCTTTTGCACGCTGTGTGATCTGATAACCATACATCTTTACTTCTTTAGAAAGTAACTTTAAGATGATGTTTTGGAGTGTTCCTTTATAGAGACTGTTTTTTTTCATCCGTCGATTTAATACCTTACAAACTTATGCATAATTTTCTTATGTATTAAAATAAATTTTAAAAACTTAATTTCGCTTTATGAAAAAAATGTATTTCATAGCTGTTTATCCTGAACAGAAAATCATTGATGAGGTGAGAGCTTTTAAAGAAGATTTAGCTATAAACTTTGGCAATACTAAAGCATTGAATAATGACGCACATATTACATTATTTCCTCCTTTTGAAAGAGAAATCAAATTGGAGGAAGATATTCACATTGCTTTTCAGAAAGTCAATACAAAAATTTCTCCTTTTGAAATTATATTGAATGGTTTCGGAAGCTTCCCCAATCCAAAAAATCCTGTTCTGTTTATACAACCGGAAGAAAATGAAAATCTGAAGCAGCTGTATTTTAATGTAAAAGAAAAATTTAGTTTTGGAAGTTATTCATTCAATCCCCATATGACAGTGGGCTATAGAAATCTCTCTTATGAAAACTTTCTGAAAGCCTGGGAAATTTACAAAGACAAACCCTATATAACTAAATTTATCGTTGATAAAATTTCACTTCTTAGACATGACGGGAAATGGATTCTGATCGATGAAAAGAAACTGTCGCAAGAATAAATTAAAATCTAAAATAAAGAAAGCCGTATCTTTGTCGTGATGGTTTCAGCAGAGAAAATAATTTTAGGAATTGACCCCGGAACAGCCGTGATGGGATTTGGCTTAATATCGGTTAAAAAAGGTAAAATGGAAATGATTTCCATTCACGAACTGATTTTAAAAAAATATCCTAATCACGAAACCAAGCTTAAATATATTTTCGATAAAACTTTGGCTTTAATTGACGAGTTTCATCCGGATGAAGTTGCGCTTGAAGCACCTTTCTTTGGTAAGAATGTACAATCAATGCTCAAACTCGGAAGAGCTCAAGGTGTTGCAATGGCAGCAAGTTTGTACAGAAATATTCCCATCACCGAATATTCTCCAAAAAAAATAAAAATGGCAATCACCGGAAACGGGAATGCCAGTAAAGAACAGGTCGCAGGAATGCTTCAGAATCTTTTAAAACTCAAAGAATTCCCAACAAAATATCTTGATGCTTCCGACGGATTAGCGGTCGCTGTGTGCCATCATTTCAATTCGGGAACGCTTGCTGATACAAAATCTTATTCCGGTTGGGAAAGTTTTTTAAAGCAGAATCCCGATCGTCTAAAATAATTCAACAATTACTTTTCTTTGTATTCCGAAGGCGAAACTGAAAAATCGGTTGTCGGTTTACCGTTTTTGTCATAATAAATATATTTAAGCGTAACATTGTTATCTCTGAAGTTCTTCATATCATGAGAGTTTTTAATGCTTTTTAAAGCTTCCTCCTTTGCAGCAGATTTATAGCCATTAATTTCTTCAGGTTTCAGGTCTTCTTTTACATCATCTGTTAAAGTATAGCAGTATTTCAAAGTCTTATTTTCTCCTGCCGAAACACTGTCTAATCTCACACCTTCACTCAACAATTGCGGAGTCATTTTATTCATGTTGGCTGCGGCCTCCTTTAATTCTTTGTCTACAATATCTTCTTTTTTACAAGATGACAATGTCAAAATAACCATGGCTAAAGAGATTCTTGATAAATTTTTCATAATATATTTATTTGAATAGATTAAAGATAGATATTTTTAATAACAGAAATTAAGCCATTAACAGAAGCAATTTTGACTTATTTTAAAATTACTTGGTAAAACATATTACTATTTGTAACAATGGTATATTTTTTAATACTAATTTTGTAGAAAATTTCAATAATGAAAAACCCACAATCGACTATATCTCAAACCAATCATAAAATAAACTGGTTTCAGAAGTTTCTGCTCGTCTGCTCCGGTGGAAATATTCATATCCTAAGGAAAACACCGAGTGAATGGAATAAGTTTGCAGGAATCGGAGGAATCGTTCTTTTTACAGCCGTATTTGCAACATTATCTGCTGCTTATGCAATGTATACTATTTTTGATGACATTTGGGCATCCATCGGATTTGGAATTCTTTGGGGACTAATGATCTTCAATCTTGACCGCTACATTGTTTCATCCATTAAAAAAACAGGAACGTGGTGGAATCAGATTCTCATGTCGATTCCAAGATTGATTTTGGCAACTTTTTTAGGAATTATTATTTCTAAACCTTTAGAGCTTAAAATTTTTGAGAAGGAAGTTAACAAACAATTGAACACTATTATTCAACGAAACAAAACCGACCTGCAAAAACAAATGAACGGCAGAATTCTTCAGCAGAGCGGGCCGTTTGAAACAGAAAAGAAGCAAATCTCAGAAAAAACTTCACAATATCAGAAATCTTATGATTCGGCTGCTGTCGAACTGGAAAAGGAAATTTTAGGAAAACAAACCAACCTTACCAGCGGAAAAGAAGGTTTCGGACCCAATGCAAAACGTAAGCAGGAACTGAAAGAGCAACGCAGACAGGATCTGGAAAACTACCAGAAACAGGTTGCACCAAGATTAGATTATCTTGACAAAGAAATTTCAAAAGTTTACACCAATCTTGAAACCGAAAGAAAATCCACAGAAACTTTTGAAGATAAGTTCAACGGATTCGCAGCCAGACTTCAGGCATTGGATGAATTGGGTAAGAATTCAGCGATTATTGCAACAGCTGCAGCTTTTATTATGGGGCTTTTTATCTGTCTGGAAATTTCACCGGTTTTGGTTAAACTAATTTCTTCGGTGGGACCTTACGATTATCTGTTGGAAAAGACTGAAAATGATTTCAGGCTCTACTCCAAAGAAAAAATAGAAAAAGGAAATGCTCTAACTGATTTCCGGATTGATGATTTTAAAGATAAACTTAAAGAATAAATACAAAAACCTTCCAGACTTTGGAAGGTTTTTTATTAGGAATATTTTTTGATGAAAACAATATATGCCATCAAGCGTAGTTAATCATTATATTTATTTTCCTGAAACTGAAATATTGAGAGTCATATATCAGTCGGGAGCCATTTATGATTACTTAAAAGTTCCTCTTGATATATCCGAGAAATTCAGAGAAGCGAGATCGAAAGGACAGTTTTTGAATTTTGTCATTAAGCAGAGATTCAGATTTAGGAAAATTAAATAATATTGCTTAAAAAAGTTTCGGCGGTCGCAAAGCGACCGCCGAAACTTTTATTTTATTTAACGCCAATAGCTAACAGCGTATCATTACAAAGAATAATTAGGAGCTTCCTGAGTAATAATTACATCATGAGGATGAGATTCTTTCAATCCGCTTCCTGTGATCATTACCATTTTGGTCTCGGTTTGTAAAGCAGTAACGTCTTTTGCTCCGCAATATCCCATTCCAGCTCTTAAACCTCCAACTAATTGGAAAATTACTTCTTCTAAAGATCCTTTACTTGGAACTCTTCCTTCAATTCCTTCCGGAACGAATTTTTTAGCCTCACTTTGGAAATATCTTTCTTTTCCTCCTCTTTTCATTGCAGAAAGACTTCCCATTCCCTGATAAGTCTTGAATTTTCTTCCCTGGAAGATGATTTCTTCACCTGGAGCTTCATCAGTTCCGGCTAAAAGAGAGCCCAACATTACAGCTCCTGCTCCACTTGCGATTGCTTTTACAATATCTCCTGAAAGCTTAATTCCACCATCAGCAATGACTGCAACATTTTTGGTTTGTGCGTATTCGTAAACGTTATAAATTGCCGATAATTGAGGAACCCCAACTCCCGCAACAACTCTCGTTGTACAGATAGAACCAGGACCAACACCTACTTTCAAAACATTTGCTCCGGCCTCGATCAGATCTTTAGCTGCTTCAGCAGTTACGATATTTCCTCCAACAATATCCAAATCAGGATATGCCTGTCTGATTTCTTTAATTTTATTCAAAACACCAATAGAATGCCCGTGAGCAGAATCGATACCTATAATATCAACACCTGCTTTTACAAGAGCTTCAATTCTATCTAAGGTATCTTCACCAACTCCAACTCCGGCTCCAACGATTAATCTACCGTTTTGATCTTTATTGGCATTCGGATATTCCAGCTGATTATCAATATCTTTAATGGTAATTAAACCTACTAATTTATTGTTTGCATCAACGATAGGGAGCTTTTCAACTCTACTTTTCAAAAGAATTTCTTTGGCTTTCTCAAGATTGGTATCTTTATCGGAAGTGATAAGATTTTCTTTCGTCATAATCTCCTCAACCTTCATATCAAGGTTTTCCTGATATTTCACGTCTCTGTTTGTGATGATGCCGATCAAGGTATTTTCAGCGTCAACTACAGGTAGACCGGAGATCTTATATTTGGCCATTGTTTCTTTAGCCTCTGCCAAAGTATGGTCTTTAGAAAGTGTAACAGGATCAGAGATCATTCCGTTTTCAGAACGTTTTACTCTGTTTACCTGAGCCGCCTGTTCGGCAATTGTCATATTTTTATGAATGAAGCCCAAACCACCAACTCTTGCCAAAGCAATCGCCAATTCAGCCTCTGTAACGGTATCCATTGCAGCGGAAACGATAGGAACATTAAGCGTAATTTTGTCGGTAAGTCTTGATTTTAATGAAACCTGGTTAGGTAAAACTTCAGAATAAGAAGGAACTAGAAGCACGTCATCGAAAGTGATGGCTGTCTCTACAATTTTGTTATGAATAGACATCTTTACTTTCTTGCAAAATTAAGCTTTTTAAATGACATATGAAAATAGCTTAAAATAGTTTAAATAAAACTTAACAATTCATATTATAAATCAAAAAAAGCCACCGTGAACAGTGACTTTACAAAATTAAATATGGTTGAATATGAAGTTATTTATCGGATGCGAAATTGATCATTTTTGAAATATCATCTGCTGTAAAACTCCCTTTTACATCTACAAAGACCAAATCTTTCTTAGAATTTACGGTAATCAGCATATTTTTTATCATGTCGCCTTGTTGCTTTACACGGATATTCACGTTTTCACCATCACGTTTTATGGTAGCCCATTCTTCGTAATTTTCATTTTTCAGATAATTGGCATAATCTTTCATCAGCTTCTCACTTCCGTTGGCAACAGTCATCATTTTTATCTTCGAAACTTTTTTTACCATGGCGATGGCTTCTTCACTTTCGCCATCTTCTCTCAAAGCTTTTTTGATATAAGGCTTCGCTAAAAACATAGGTACATTAATACTCGCAAATTGAGCATCCTCATAATCATAGTCAGAATTTGAGAAAAATGCCATATTCGGTTTATGAGAAACAATACACGACTGCATTAAAAATAAAGTACAGCAAACGAAGAAAATGGTTCTAATTGTTTTCATGGTTTTTAATTATTAGTTGATTTGGTTTAAACTTCCTGCAGAAGATTTACTGATATTAGCATCAATTCTCGGGCTTCCTTTATATTTCACAGATCCTGCCGAAGAAGCTTTTACAGTCAATTGATCTTTAGCATTCACCGAAGCACTGCTTCCTGAAGTAGATTCTACTGTACCTACATTAGCTCGTAGCTGATCGGCTTTGCATGAAGATCCGCTGCTTGCATCGATGGCTACATAATCCGTATTTCCTTCCAGAGTAACGCTTGAGCCGCTTGAACTTTTTACTAAAACTTTATTTGCGCTCACCGTCGATTTTACATTAGATCCTGAACTCGCTTCAAAATTTGAAGTCCCTGAAATCTGAAACTTTGCCACAACCGCCGATCCTGAAGATGCATCAACGATCATATCTTTTGCGCGGATTTCGTTTACTGCCGTAAAGTTTGAGCCGGATGAAGCTTTAATCTTATCAATTGATGGCGAAGAAACATTGATGCTCAGATTTTTAAATTTTAAATTTCTCGTCCCTTTATTATCAATATACACTTTCAAAACTCCGTTTTCAACTCTTGTAATGACATTCTGAAGTTTATCTGAATCTGCAAAAACCTTCACACTTGTATTGTTTTCCTGCTTAAAGACCACTTTTACTCCTGTGCTCATGTCAATTCCTGAGAACTGTCCTACATTTCTGTTTTCACCATTTAGATAAGATGCAGAATTATCCGATACAAAACTGCTTGTAATTGTTGATCTCGTTGTATTTGTTTTTGTTTCAGCAGAATTAATAATTTTATTCACGTCATCCATCGAAAGTCTTCCGTCGAGCATCACCAGAATATTTTCTCCGCCTCCGCTATCAATACTCAAGAGCATATTATCCAGCGTTCCGTCATTTTTTGCATCGGATGAAAGAAATTTAATTCTACTTCCTGCATTCTTTACAGACATAATCTCATTGTAATTCAAATTACTCAGATAAGACGAAATTTCTTTATTCACATTCGCCAATTCTCCTTTGGTGTTTTCTGTGATTAAAACTTTCAATCCGTCAATCTTTGAAAGAAGAGGTTTTATCTGATCGAGTTCTTCGTCTGCGATATTCAGATTGCTAAGCATTCCGAACATAGGTTTGGCAATCTTAATGGAGGTTACTCCCTCAACTTCCTGATATTTTTCAAAAAGCTGATCCAGCTTGTTTTTCTGTCCGTACACATTAAAGAAATGAGACAGCACAAGAGTACATATAATGAGTATTTTTTTCATAAGTTCAGTTTAAATTAATTGATTATAAGCCTGATCAGTTGCATAATCTGTTGTTAATAATCTACATTATCCATCACTTTCGGAGCCAATGCCTGATTAACATTGTTGGCAACCACCTGAAATGAATATTTGGTTACGTTTATCGCTTCTTCCATGCTTTCGATACGTTTTCCGTTGACGATAACATAGGAATCTTTATATCCTGTTGAATCTTTCTGACTGAGATTGCCTTGAGAATTGTAAACATATCTCGGTTTCGATTCTTTTTTAATCCTGCTTTTTTTAGATAAAATTTCATCTAAAACATCTTTCTCCGCAATAGAATTTTCTATAAAAATAGAATCTTTTTTTGCTCCTGAAGCCGAATCTGTTGTATGCACAGCAACCTGCGAGTCATGATTATGATTTTCATTAATGAAATCAGTTTTCTGCTTCTGGATTTCATTTTCTACCAATTTCGCCTGATTGTCTACAGCATCTGTTTGATTATAATTAAATATAAAACCAAGACCGAAAAGCAAGACCACACTTGCAGCCATCCAGAACCATTTCGGAAACGAAGGCTTTTTAGTTTCAATTGGAATGACCGGAGTTTCGTTTGATGAAATCTCATCATTCTTTCCTTCTGTTTTTTTCAGGAAATCCTCAAAATCCCAGTTCATTTTTTCTTCCTTTAAACTTTGGAAGACTTCGTTATATTTATCTTGAAATTTGTCGTTGCTCATAGCTCATCAATTGTGAGATTTGTTCTTTTACTTTTTGTCTGGCGCGCATCAGATTTACTCTTACTGCGTTTTCTTCCATTTCCAACATTTCAGAAATTTCCGACACTTCATACTCTTCTACATCCTTCAAATGGATTACCATTTTCTGTTTCTCAGGAAGCTGATTGATAAATCCGATGATTTGTTCTTTCATATTATTTACATCCATACTGTAGAGTTCCGAACGGTGTAGCTGTAAATCGGCAAAACCTAACTTTACGTCGTGATGCTTCAGCCTGTTAAGGCATTCATTCCTGACTGATTTCAAAGCATAGGATTTAAAATTTCCAAACTGCTCCAATTCGTCTTTCTTTTGCCAGAATTTTATCATCAGATCCTGTACTACATCTTCAGCTTCATCGCTGCTCATGACAAACCTTTTCGCAAAACGGAACATCTCATCTCTGAGAATAAATACCGTATTCTTAAAAGTTTCCTGAGTCATAAGTTTGTTTCTATTAGTAAGACAACCTGAAATTGAAATATATTACACTAAAATTAAAAAAAACTTCAAAAAAGATTGAAGTTTTAATTTTTATTGCCGAAAACAGCTCTATATCTGAACTATTAAGGCATTTGAGAATTTTAGATTTTTAAGTTGAGCTTTGCCTTAAGACGTATGCTTAATGAATATCTTCAGAAATTTACCTTAAAAAAACTTAACAACTTAATTTAAACTTAATGGTTCAGATATTTTTTAATAATTATCAAAAATATGTTTAAAGATTGCTTTATCATGATCAGTTAATGGCATTTTTCTTCTCGCCATTACTTTTTCGGCAACTTCGTAAGCTTTATCTAATTTAAAACGTTCATCA
This sequence comes from Chryseobacterium sp. CBo1, assembly GCF_001693475.1. NCBI lineage: Bacteria > Pseudomonadati > Bacteroidota > Flavobacteriia > Flavobacteriales > Weeksellaceae > Chryseobacterium > Chryseobacterium sp. CBo1. Next base: position 14,619 of record NZ_MAUH01000006.1, on the reverse strand, counting down.
TCTTTAAAACCACCCCACGAAAAATTTTCAATAAGATTCGGTGGAAAACCTTCTTTAAAAATATTGGAAGCAACTCCGATCACAGTTCCTGTATTCAGTTGTGTATTAATGGCCGTTTTAGAATGATCCCCCATAATTAAACCGGCAAATTGTAATCCTGTGTCCTGGAAATCTTTCGTTCTGTAATTCCAAAGTTTTACATTTCCGTAATTATTTTTTAAGTTGGATGAATTGGTATCGGCTCCCAAATTACACCATTCTCCGATCACGGAATTTCCGACAAAACCGTCATGACCTTTATTGGAATACCCGAAAATAATGATATTGCTGACTTCACCACCCACTTTTGAATGTGGGCCAATCGTAGTTGCACCATAAATTTTTGCCCCCAAATTAAACTTCGAACCTTCACAAAGCGCAATCGGACCACGAAGGTTACAACCTTCCATTACTTCTGCATTTTTCCCGATGTAAATTTTTCCTGTTTTAGTGTTGATGGTTGAAAATTCAACTTCTGCACCTTCTTCGATAAATAAATCTTCTTCATTTCCTAAAAATCCGTTGGTTGAAGATAATTCCTGTGAAGTTTTTCCTTTTGTCAGTAATTCAAAATCAAAATCAATGGCTTCTTTATTATACGTAAAAAGATCGGTTGGTTTTTTAAAGAAAATAAGCTCTTCCCTGATATCCGTCATTTTTTCGATCTGGTTTAAAGAAAAACCGTCCATATTGATTTTTGCAGCCACCAATTCGTCTTCATACACCAAAGCTTCGCCTTGTTTCAAATCTTTTATCTGTTGAATAACCGTTTCCGTCGGCAAAAAATTAGTCACCAAAAACAGACTTTCTTTTTTTTCCGGTTCCCTGAATTTTTGCTGCAGATACATTTCCGTAAACCATGAAATTTCGGCAGAATCTAAAATTTTCTGCCATCTTTCGGAGAAAGTAAGAATTCCGCAACGCATTTCTGCGACTGGACGGGTAAAAGTAAGCGGAAGAAAATCTTCCCAATATTGTGCATCGGAAAATACGAGTTGCATTTCTGTAAAAGTTTTTAAGGTTGGAAGCTAGATGATGGAAGCCGGATGTTTACAATCTCACTGTTTATATCCAAAATCTGCTTATTGACAAAAATACGAATCATTGGGAGAAGTTGTGCTATTCAAGTTTTAATTCTGGTTAAAGTGCACAAAAAAAGTCTTTCGAAAAAATCGAAAGACTTTAAAATATTGTAAAATCAAAAAATTACTTCGCGAATTTTTTGTATTTGTTCATAAACTTGTCTACTCTACCTGCAGTATCAACCAATTTAGTTTTTCCTGTGTAGAAAGGGTGAGAAGTAGAAGAGATTTCCATTTTGATCAATGGGTACTCAGTTCCTTCAAACTCGATTGTGTCTTTTGTATCTGCAGTAGATTTGCATAAAAATACTTCGTCGTTACTCATATCTTTGAAAACAACAAGTCTATAATTTTCTGGGTGAATTCCGTTTTTCATAATAAATTTTTAAAAAATTAAAGTTTTGCTTTCGAAATAGTAATGGTATTTCTTCTGCTAAATTTTAGGTTGCAAAAATACAATAATTTTTAAAATATACAAATACCTGATCAACATTTTTTAAAAGATAAGAATTTTAAAGTATTTTCGTTAAATTTGAAACTTATATAAACTTTAATTTTGATGAAACTCAAATCATTACTCTTTTTATCTTTCTGGATGTTGCTTTTAGCTGTTTCTTGTAACAAGGACGATATTACGTTTGATGCGCCTTCTCAGGAGCTCAGATTCTCAAGAGACACTGTTTTCTGTGACACTGTTTATCATCAGGTTCGTTCAGAAACATATGCTGTAAAAGTATTTAATAATGAAGATAAGGATGTAATGATCCCAAGAATCAGCCTTGAAAAAGGAGCTGCATCTTTATATAGAATCAATGTTGACGGAAAACCGGGACACGATTTTCAGAATGTTCCTTTAAGAAAAAAAGACAGTTTGTATATTTTTGTTGAAATTGCTCCGCAAGCTTCAGGTCCGGAAGCAATCGCTGAAGACCGCATTTTATTTACAACGGGAGCAGGACAACAACACGTCACTTTATTTTCGGTGGTTCAGGATGCTGAATTTTTTATTAAAACCCCTTCGAATCCGAATATAATTGCTTCAGACGCAACGTGGTCTAGTAATAAAGCAAAAATTATTTACGGTGATCTTACGCTTGATCCGGGAGTACATCTGAACATTCAGCCCGGAACGAAAGTTTATTTTCATAAAAACAGCGGAATGAAAGTTTCCACAGGAGCAACCCTAAATATCAACGGAACAAAAGATGAGCAGGTAATTCTTCGCGGAGACCGAAATGACACTTATTATGACACGATCCCGAGAAACTGGAACTCGATCAGAATGGAGAAAAACTCAAACCTGATCATGAATCATGCGAGGCTGTTCGGCGGAACAAGAGGTCTGGAAATGACGGAAACCAACGCAACTATCAGCAATTCATTTATCCATACTTTCCAGGAATATGGAATTTATTCTGTGAGATCTAATATTAATGCAAACAATCTGGTAATGAACAATTGCGGTGAATCATGTATCGGAATTTTCAAAGGAGGAATGTACGATTTTGTACACTCTACCATTGTCAATTATTCTGAACTGCTTCATCAATTCAACCGCAACGGAATTTTTGCAGCCAATGAATATCAAAATGAAAACGGACAAACCGAACAAGGCTCTCTGCACTTCAACATAAGAAACAGTATTGTTTATTCTGATCGTGATAATGCTCTTTCTTTGGAGCAAACACCGGGACAACTGCTTAATTTTTCCATTCAGAACTGTTTGCTGAAATATTCAGGAACAAGTGCTGCAGGATTTGATTTTGATACCAATTCGAATGTTACGGGAAGTATCAAAAACCAAGAGCCAAAGTTTATCAACTACTTTGCTGCACAAATGAATCTTAGAGTGAAATCAGATTCTCCGGCAAGAGGAAAAGGTGATCTTACGGTTGCCAATTCTGTTCCTACTGATATTGTGGGCGCTGACAGAACTTCAAATCCCACATTGGGTGCTTATCAGTAAGATATTTGATATTTGATATTTGATATTTGATATTTGATATTTGATATTAAACCTAAATTTTAAATTAATTTACAGCTGGCTCTTTTAACTTTTGCCTTGGCTCTTAAAAATTATGGAAATTACAAATCTGCAGCAGCAAGTTGACGAATGGATAAAAACAATTGGCGTTCGTTATTTTAATGAACTGACCAATATGGCAATGTTGACAGAAGAAGTAGGTGAAGTTGCAAGAATTATTGCGCGAAGATACGGTGAACAGAGCGAAAAAGAAAGCGATAAAAGCAAAGATCTGGGCGAAGAATTGGCAGATGTTTTATTTGTTACATTATGTTTAGCCAACCAAACCGGGGTTAATTTGCAGGAAGCTTTCGATAAAAAAATGAAGATAAAAACTGATCGCGATAAAGATCGTCATCAGAATAATGAGAAATTGAAATAATGCAGGAAGATGGATGACGGAAGCCGGAAGTTTATTACAATACCTGAACACCCAGCTCCTTATTTCCAGCTTCTATCTAAAGAATATGAAGTTAGAAAAATCAAAATTAAAAGAAAACACAACCATACAAATCAGCGGTTCGAAAAGTATTTCGAATCGTTTGTTGATTTTGGAAAGCCTGTTTGCAAACATAAAAATCGGGAATCTGTCGAATTCTCAGGATACCCAATTGCTGAAAAAAGCATTGTCTGAGAATACTGAAATTGTAGACATTCATCATGCAGGAACTGCGATGCGTTTCCTTACATCATATTATTCCATTCAGGATGGAAAAACAACTATTTTGACAGGCTCGAAAAGAATGAAGGAAAGACCTATTAAAAATCTGGTGACCGCTTTACAAAATCTCGGTGTCGAAATCGAATATTTAGAAAATGAAGGTTTCCCTCCATTGAAAATTAGTGGAAGAAAAATCACAGAAACAAAAGTAGATGTTCCTGCCAATATTTCAAGCCAGTTTATCACTTCACTTCTACTCATTGCCGGAAAATTGGAAAACGGATTGGAAATCAATTTGGTTGGTGAAGTGACTTCAAGGTCTTATATCGAAATGACTTTGGACATTTTAAACAAATTCGGAATTAAAAACAGTTTCATCGGAAATACAATCAAAGTTAAAAAATTTGAAGTGAATAATCATTCGTCAATTGTGAATTATGAAGTGGAAAGCGACTGGAGTTCCGCATCCTACTTCTACTCTTTTGCTGCTTTGGGAAGAAAAACAATTCACCTGAAAAGTTTTTATAAAGAATCCACTCAGGGAGATTCTGCGATTGCAAAAATTTACGAAGAGTTTTTCGGAATTAAAACAACTTTCAAAGAAGAAGAACATCAATTAAAACTTGAACCGATTGAGGGTTTCGAGTTCCCAGAAAAGATTGTTTTAGACATGAACAATTGTCCGGATATTGCTCAAACCCTTTGTGTAACGGCTTCAGCTTTAAAAATCCCTTTTGAAATTTCAGGATTGGGAACTTTACGAGTGAAAGAAACCGACCGATTGCTGGCTTTACATAATGAACTGAAAAAACTGGGTACTGAAACAGAATTTACAGATTTAACGATAAAATCTATCAACTTTAATGAGCCTGAAGAAAACATTTCGATTGCAACCTATCAGGATCACAGAATGGCAATGAGTTTTGCCCCGTTTTGCCTCATTAAAGAATTAAATATTGAAGATGAAAATGTGGTAGAAAAGTCTTATCCGATGTTTTGGGAGGATTTAAAAACCATTTTAGTAAAATAGTTAAAGATGAAAAAGCTTATATTCATTTTAACATTTTTGATTCCTGTGACATTTTGGGCTCAATATTTTTTGCCTAATGAAGAAGTAATTTATTCATTTGAAACCAAAAACGGCAAAAAAATGACTTTGGTAAAAGATAAAAACAACCAATACATTCAATATCGTTTCGGAACAGCAAATAAAATTGAAATGGAATTTCCAAAAGAGCGAACAAAGGAAAGCTGGAAAAAATTTCATTATAATTCTTATTTCAGAGGTGGCGGAATCGATAATGCCGCAATGGAAATAGACAATCTTTTATTTACAAATAATGGATTTGAATATGTGATTTTCAGAGCTTATCATTCCGAAGGAAACGATTATTCGGCAGGAATTGTCATTAAAGACAGCAAGGGAAAAGAAACACGCATCAATGGAAATTATAAAACAGTAAAGGGTTGTATCTGTAATCTGGAAGACACAAAAATGATTGAAAGAGAAGATATCGGCTTAACATTTTAAACTAAAAAAATTGAATAAAACTATAATTATCACAGGAACTTCATCAGGAATTGGTTTCGTATTGGCAGAATATTTTGGAAAGAAAGGTCATAAAGTCTATGGCTTGAGCAGAAAACACACTGAAAGCCAGTATTTCACATCTATTCCAACCGATGTTACAGATAATGCAGCAGTGCAGAATGCAATTGCAGAAGTTCTGAAAACAGAAACAAAAATTGATGTTCTCATCAACAATGCCGGAATGGGAATGGTGGGTTCTGTGGAAGATTCTTCAAAGGAAGATATTTTAAAATTATTTAATCTAAATCTTGTCGGAGCCGTTCAAATGATGAGTGCCGTAATGCCGAAAATGCGTGAAAATAAATTCGGACAAATCATCAATGTTTCCAGTATCGGGAGTGAAATGGGATTGCCTTTTCGTGGGTTTTATTCAGCTTCAAAATCGGCTTTGGATAAAGTTACCGAAGCGATGAGATACGAAGTTTACCCTTGGAATGTGAATGTTTGTTCGCTTCATTTAGGAGACATCAAAACCAATATTGCAGAAAACAGAGTGAAAACAAAAGTCTCTGAGCCTTACAAAAATGTGTTTGACAAAGTTTATGCTTTGATGAATTCTCACGTAGGCGACGGAACAGAACCTTTGGAAGTTGCTGAGTATATTGATGCACTTTTAAGCAAAAATAAATGGAAAGCTCACTATTATTTTGGTAAATTCGGACAGAAAATCGGCGTTCCTTTGAAATGGATTTTACCGCAGGGAACTTACGAGAATTTAATGAAGAAGTATAATAAACTGGCTTAGATTCAGTTAAACTATTATGTTTATTTTATAAAAATCCCTTTTTGTCATTCCGTAGGAATCTAAACGATTTAGGTTAAATTCTTTGCTGAGATTCCTACGGAATGACAAACAACAAGATTTTAAACTTTGTATTAATTGAAGTTATTTCTGAAAATATTTTTTGTGCTGTTTTGCGTTTTTATACAAGCGCAGAAGAAACATTATTTCCTGATCGATACAGAAACGAAAGTTAAGAAAAAGGTAAAAGATTCACTTTCAGCCGCAAAATTTCTCGATTCTCTGGCTCAAAGTAATTACTTTTTCACCGAACTGAAAGATGTAAAAATAAAAGGCGACAGTACCGAAATTTTTTATGATAAAGGAAAAAACTTCAACGAAACCTACGTTAATCTTTCCGATTCTATAGTTGACCGATTTAAATTGGAGAAAGAATTTTTCACTAAAAATTTAGATTCTATTAAAAAAAACATCAACAAAAAATATATTGATGACGGATTTGCTTTCAGCAGAATTAAGTCTCAGTTTAAAGGAAAGAAAAATGGCTATCCCGTTGTAGAGCTCGATATTAATAAAAATAATAAACGAACCATCGATGGTTTTGTAGCAAAAGGCTATACAAGGGTTCCGAAAAGATTTATTAAAAATTTAGAGAAAGAATTTAAAGGAAAAACATACGATGACAAAAACCTGATTGCCATCAATAAAAACTTCCAAAGCCATCCTTTCATCACGCTTGAACGGCAACCGCAAACACTTTTCACGAAAGATTCTACACAGATTTATCTTTTCATGGAAAAGAAAAAGACCAACACTTTCGACGGCGTTATTGGTTTTGGAAATGATAAAACAGATAAATTTACCCTGAACGGAACCTTAAATGTGAATTTTAAAAATATGTTCAATGGTTTTGAAACTGTGAATTTATACTGGCAAAGAAACCCGGATAAAGGACAGACTTTCGATTTACAGACTGATATTCCGTATTTATTCAATTCGAATATTGGGATGAATATGAAAGTGAATATCTTCAGACAAGATTCTACTTTTGCCAATGTAAAAGCGTTACCTGCGTTCTATTATCATCTCAACAGCCGACAGAAAATAGGTTTACGAGGCACTTTTGAAAACTCAACCATCATTGACAGTCTTTATATTCAGGGAAAAGATTACAACAAAAAAGGGATCGGTATTTTCTTCGACATGACAGAACCTACCGATATTGACCTTTTCCTTTATAAGTCTAAACTGAATATAGGTTATGACTTTTTGGCAACCAATTACACCGGGGAAAACATTAAAGCTAATCAAAACCAGTTCTACTTTTTCGGGGAATACAATTATCATATCAACGGAAATCACTTTCTTAATATAAAAGGTGAAGGCGCCATGATGGATTCTAAAATAGATTTCTCGGCCAACGAATTGTACCGTTTTGGTGGCTGGAATTCCCTCCGCGGTTTCAATGAAAGCTCACTTGCCGCCGATTTCTATTATTACGCCGGTGTGGAATATCGGTATCTCATCGGAAATCAGGCATTTTTTGATGTTTTCGGGCAATATGGGCAGCTCAACAATAAATCTTTAAATGTAAAACCTAGACTGTATAGTGTTGGTCTTGGATTTAATTTCTTTATTCCGATTGGTTTGATGAGCTTCCAGCTTTCTAATGGTAATGAATTTGGAAATCCTTTTAAGTTTAACGACATAAAAATCCACTGGGGAATCTTAAGCAGATTTTAAGAAAATATTAACATTTAACACCTCATTATGTTAATTTTTTTTATTATTTTCGATGCTAATATTTGCCAACTCTTAACAAAAAGTTAAAGAACCGGTAATATACATGTGCTAAATTTGTCATGTAAAACTTAATGACATCGTGATTATAAAAAATAATCATCCTACCAAGTCCCAAAATGTTCTCTGAAAAAAACATTCAAAAAAACTAATTGAATTCCGAAGAGACATGAAACCACCTATTCTTCAGACACACCACTATCTTGTTAATATAGAAAATAACGAGATCAGTATGATGAACTTCAAAAACAGTGAAGTTGATTTAATTGTTTACGACAAAAACGCATTTAATACAAAAAATTATTACTTCTCTTACAAACTTCATTCGAATGATAAGCTTACCCATCCAATCAGTTTTGGAACGTACAGCTATGAAATAATAGGCATTAATGGTTTTGTAAGAAAATTTAAGGGTAAAAAAAAACCTGAAATAGAAGTAATTTTATCCAATACTTCATCCAAGGACGAGATAAAGATTGAATTGCATAATATTCCGGACGAAAATTACACCATCAGTCTCGAAAATTTGTACGAAAAAACCAAGAAAGAGATTAAATCTGCTTCTTCAAAGTATGATACAGTTATTAATTTAGAGAAAACTAAAGGCTGGTACGATATTAAAATAAAAACTGAAAACAACAGTTGGCATTTCGCCGGAAGAACAGAACATTAAACACCTATCAAATTCGCAATCAACTCATTCTGAAAAATAAAATACACTAATGCAATTTTAGATGTATAATTTCCCTATACATTGATTATAGTCATAAAATTTTACCACGAAAAATTGATAACTATGTAAAAAATTATCGAATAACAACATTAAACAATTGATAATGAATACATAAACATAAAATTTTATCGTTAAATATTTCATATTGTAATGAATTTTTGACTAACTTCACTTTTCAAAATATTAACACCATGACGAAAACAACATTTAGCTTAGCTATGTCTTTAGCAGCGCTTGCTTTCTCAGCAAATCTAAAAGCACAAGACACTAACACAGACAGTCACACGATTACGATTTCTGTTCCCGAAGTTGCAATAGTAGACATTGAGCCTTCTGCAACCAAAAACATCACTCTAGGTTTCACACCTCCTACAGAAGCAGGTCTTCCTCTCGTTTCGAGTGGCAGCGACAACACGCTTTGGTTGAACTACTCTTCCATAAAATCTGTTGCCGATCCTACCCGTAATGTTTCTGTAAGCTTAAATGCCGTGATTCCGGGAATTGATATTAATGTTACTGCCGCTGCCGCAACCGGGGGAGGAGGAGGAACTTTAGGAACTCCTTCCGCTCAATTGACATTAAGCGCAGCTGACCAAACTATTATTTCAGGAATCGGCAGTGCTTATACCGGAAACGGAGCAAACAATGGCCATAATCTAACTTATGCTTTAGCAGCAGGCGGAAATATTGCCAACTATGCAGATTTGCAAGCTACCGCAACTACAGTTGCTACGGTGACCTACACAATTTCGGACAACTAAGAATTCACAAAAAATCTGACTTGTGATCAAGGAGAAATTTTATCTAAATTTCTCCCAGCTTTACTATTGTCTTAAAACAAACTAAAACTTTACATTTAAAATGATAAAGCGGATACTCTTATTTATAATTCTGATCCTTCCATTTTCTTTTTCAAAGGCAAATATTGTGGTACTCAACGGGCTTTCACACACTTATAAAGTAGAGAACGGCAGAGTGTACAAAGGCAAAATTTCTATAGAAAATACAGGTAATCAGACTCAGGATGTGAAACTGTTTTTACAGGATTTCACTTATCAGGCAGATGGTTCAATAAATTATACCATCCCAAAAACTAACCCAAAAACCAATGCAGAATGGATCCAGCTCAACACCAATTTGATCAGCTTAAAACCAAAAGAAAAAACAGACGTTTTTTATGAAATCAAAATACCTCTACAAACGAATGACGCAGGAAGCTATTGGAGCGTAATTATTGTAGAACCTGTCGAAAATATAAAAGCCAGCAATGAAAAGCAGGGGATCAATATTACCTCAATTGTACGGTATGCTATTCAGATCATCACCGATGTAGATTCCGAAAAGGCAAAGCCCAATTTAAAATTCGAAGGAATAAAAATCGAAAAAGAACAAGAAAAAAGAATACTAAAAATAGCTATCGCCAATGAAGGAAATCTTTATTGCAAACCAACTGCATCAATAGAGATTTACAACAAAAAAAATGGTCAGAAAATCGAAACTCTCAGCAGTCTGCCAATGGGATTATTACCACAAACCTCAAAATCTTTTCATATTGATATCACCAAAATGCCTCCCGATCAATACAATGCCGTAATTATTGCAACTGATGAAGACGAAAATGCATTTGCACTCAATGTGGAATTGGAAGTAAAAAATGATTAAAAAACAGATTATCTATTTTACCCTCCTACTCCCGGTTTTATTTTTTTCTCAAAAAAAAGACAGCCTAAAGCCGGGAACAACAACTTCTATTTCATTTACAATAGAGAACAGAACCTCTGAGGCTAAAAATTATGATCTTACTGCAGAATCTTCAAACCCATCTATTGCACCAATCTTAAAAACAGGAAGCATCTCAATCGCTCCGAATGAAAATAAAATTTATATTGTTCCGTTAAAAATTGCTCTTGAAGCTCCACAAGGTAAATATTCGGTTTTTCTGACCGGAATTGACAACAGCACGAAAGAAAAATTTAACCTGACATCTGAGTTTATCGTTGTCGGGAGCAGAGAAATTTCACTTACCACATTAGATTATCCTGAATTTGTAAAAGCCGGAGAAAAAATAAAATCAACATTTCTTTTAAAAAATAATGGCAATATTTCTGAGAAATTAATTTTGGAAAGTAAAAATGCGGTAGTTGATCATCCGTCAAAAATACTTTTACAGCCGGGGGAAAGCAAAATAATCTCCGTTTCAAAAAAAACTAATATTGAGCTTGGTAAAAATGAATATCAAAATTTAAATCTAACCGTACATTCTGAAGGAAAGTTTAGTCAAAATCAGACAGCATATACCAGTACAAAAATAATTTCGGTAAAACCTGTTGAAGACGACATTTATCACAGATTGCCTGTTTCGGCATCGCTTTTATTTGTAGGTATGGAAAACAGTGGAAGTTATGAAGATGGTTTTCAGGGTGAATTTCATGGGAAAGGAAGTTTAGATCAGGAAAATAAAAATCTTATTGAGTTCAGGGCTATTACCAAAAATCCTGTAGCATTTAATTCATTTACCCGATATGAAGAGTATTTTGTAAACTATAAACGTGAAAATTTGTGGGTACATCTCGGAGATAAAAATTACTCATCATCTTTTTTAACTGAATATGCAAGATATGGTCGTGGCGCAGAAATTGAGATTGATTTAAACAAAATAAGTGTCGGTGGTTTTTATAATCATCCTAGATTTTTCAGAGATATTAAAGATGAATTTAACGTGTATTCAAAACTAAAAATTGCAAAAGAGTCTGAAATTACGGCTGGATATTTACTTAAAATCCCGAGAACAGAAACTACAGATTTCAGTTTTACAAATTTAAGATTAGATTCTAATGCACATTTACCTTATCTCGCAGGAAAATTTAAACTCAATAAAAATCTTGAAATTTCCGGAGAAACATCTTACAGCAAAACAGAAAAAACAGAAGGAACAGCTTTTATGCTGCAAACCGTTGCAAATTTCGAAAAGTTCAAAGGAAATGCTTTGTACATAAGGGCAAGTCCGGAATATGCAGGATATTTTAACAACACAAGCACTTTCAACGGAAATGCGCAATATCAGCTCACGAAGAAAATCAATGTGATAGGAAATTATGTTCAGGATGCCAAAAATTTTCAGCGTGATACTTTATTTCTTGCCGCTCCATACCGAAAATTTCTGCAGTACGGAATTCAATTTAAATATGCTAAAAATGGAAATTTAATGCTCTTCAATGGTTCGCAAAGATATCAGGATCGTCTGATGCCAAGAGAATTCGATTATAGGGAAAAATATTTCAGAATGTCGATAGATCAGCAAATCGATATTTTTCAGATCAATCTTGAAACGCAATTTGGTAAAACAGATAACTACCTTACAGGATTTTCCGGCAACTCTAGTTTTTATACGGTAAATATTGGATTTGAGAAATTTAAAACTTCCTTCAATATCTATGGAAGCTATGCACTTACTTCACGTTATCAATTACAAAACCAGGAACAGTTTTATTATGGAGCAAGGATATTAAGTAGATTTTCGGACAAAACATATTTCAGCTTATTTTATCAGAATAATTACATGCCTGAAGAATATTATTCTGACCGAAATCTTTTTGAGCTCATCTTTCATCAGCAAATTTTTCGCGGACATGAATTCGACCTTTCAGCAAGATATAATCTTCAACGTGGAGAACTGGGAAATAAAGATTTTATTTTTTCGCTGCGCTATACTGTAAGGATGAATCTTCCTTCTCAAAAAGTTGCCGAATACACTACATTATCTGGGAATATCAAAAATCTTGGAGTCAACAAAACAGAGGGTATCCGTTTGATTATGGGAAATCATCTTTCAGTTACAGATAAAAGGGGGAATTATATTTTTAAAAACGTGATTCCTGGTGAATATGTTTTGGAAATAGACCGGTCAACAACTGCATTGAATGATATTACAGATATAAACCTGCCTGCTTCTTTAATTTTAAATAAACAGGAAAACTTTTTCAACTTTGGTCTGACAACTGCAGCAAATATTCAGGGAAAAATAGAATATAACGAAACAGAAAATAAATTGGCGTTTGCCCAACTCAGCACACAGAGATCAAAAAAGAAAAAAGAGAATCTTGTCATTGAAGCTACAAACGGAAAACAAACATTCAGAAAAATTGTAATGATTGGAGAACATTTTGATTTTACCTATCTGCGTCCCGGAGACTGGAAAGTGAAAATTTACAAGAACGGTTTAGACAAAAAATTTAAGATTCCCATTGATCATTATGATTTATATCTAAAACCTTCAGAAACAAAAAATATAGTTTTTAATGTAATTAAACAATCATCAGAAATAAAATATCAACAGGAAACCATTAAAGTAACCTATATCGAAAATAAAAAGCAAAAATGAGTAATTTCAGAATACTTTTTCCGGTTCTTATGATATTTTCCTGCACATTTTTAGCACAAACAACAGGAAACCGCGCAGTAGGCGTTACATTACCTGTAGTTACTTTGATGGATATAGAACCACCAGGAAATATCAGCTTTAATTTTTCGGCACCTACTGAAGCAGGTAATCCGGTTATTGCACCTGTTTCAAATACTTCGAAATGGTTGAATTATACATCAGCAGTTGCTGCAGCAGGTCTTCCGAGGAGAATTACAGCTTCTATCAACCAGATAATTCCCGGGATTGACATTAAAATTCAGGCAGCAGCTGCGTCAGGTTCCGGTGGTGGAGTTTTGGGTACGCCTTCTGCCCAGTTAACATTAAACACAACAGCACAAACGATCATCAGCGGAATAAGAGGAGCTTATACAGGAAATGGAGCAAATAATGGTCATCGCTTAACGTTAACTTTGTCGGCAAATACCTATGCAAATTTATCCGCAAGAACAAATACACCGGTAGTCATTACTTACACAATAACAGAATAAAGAATTATGGAAGATTATAACGAGTCATTTAAAAATAATTTTTTTTTCAGTATCATTGTTTTGATGCTCTCAATATCACTATCACAAGCTAAAGCACAAAGAACGTTAACAGTAGGCGGAAACAACTGGACAGTTACCATTCCTTCTATCACAGAGGCTGGAACAAACTATGCAGGAACTTATGAAAGTGCAGCCAATCAAATCCTACTAACTGCAAGTGTTCCTCTTTTATTAGGTAGCGGAAAAGTATCCGTTCACTATGAAGCCAACCCAACATGGAATTCAAGTTTAATATTAAACGCGAGAAGAACGGGAGATGGTACTACAGTTTGTGTATTGTGCTCAATATCCGGAGGAACAACTTATCAGCCAATAGGATTAACAGATGTAGAACTATTTAGGATTGTTGCAATTGCTACTTTAGCCAGTTATTCAAATATTCCAATTCAGCTACAATTAAGCGGAGTTTCAGTAACAGTTCCAGCTGCAACATACAACAGCAGAATAGTTTTTACCATCAGTGAAATATAAACAATTTTAATTTAGATTTAGGAGTTCTTACCGGCTATGCGCTTTTATTTCTCGCTCCAATGCTTTTTTGTAGGTAATTTTTATTTTTCCAATGCCTACTGGGGTAACCGGTTCTATGGCTATCTATAAATTGAGTAGTATAATCATTATTAAACATACACAGTTATTTCGCTCCTACGGAGCTCATGATTTTTATTGCGCACATTTTCCTACAAAAGTACGCTCCTACGGAGCGGCACATTCATTTGTATTTGAAATATTAAATATCAAATCAAGGATTTAGATTTTTTAATACTGGATATTGAGCTTTAAATACTGAATTTTAAATGTTGAATACCAAATCTTAAATCTCAAATATTGAATCTTGCGTTATAAACAAAAAAAAGTCTCATACAAATACATGTATGAGACTTTTGTAAAAAAACTGGCGGCGACCTACTCTCCCGCTTTCGCAGTACCATCGGCGCTGGTGGGCTTAACTTCTGTGTTCGGAATGGGAACAGGTG
>NZ_MAUH01000005.1:0-140211 GCF_001693475.1 Chryseobacterium sp. CBo1 | reverse complement strand
CCAAACGAAGAATAGCAATGGAGCTTAGAGATATGATAACGGCCATTCTAATTATATTTGCAGGAGGAGACCCAGCCAAAGTTTTCAAAACATAAAAAATGGTCGGAATTTCTTCCGACCATGACTAATTGTAGAGCATCTTTTTTCTGTTTTTTGCTATCAGATGGCGGGAATTATCTCTAAGGAAGACACCAGTGCGATGAATCAGATGTCGAGACAGGAAGAAATTGTTTTTTTATTCCTTAGCGATTTGTCAAACCACCATCTTAATAACCGCAATATAGAGTTTTACGCAGAACGGCAGTCGATGACAACCAGACATCTTTCATCGGTCGTAAAAGCAGTTACAGGAAAGACTGCAAGTGAGATTATTGCTTCGATAGTAGTCAATGAAGCTAAAGTCTATTTAAATTCTTCTAAAATGCCTGTTTCAGAGATTTCTGTAGTTCTCGGATTTAGCGACCAATATTCATTTTCGCACTTTTTTAAGAAACATTTGGGGATGAGTCCGAGTCAGTACAGACAACAATATCAATAAGGGAATCCTACATCTGAACATCTTTTTCCAAAATTCAAACATTTGTTTGACTTTGTGCTTGCCATAACTTTGCATCTGTAAAACAAGGTAAAATGGTTAAGAACATAAAAACAGCACTATCAGTTTTGATCGGTATCTTTCCTGCGCTATTTTTTTCACAAGAAATAAAAGAGATGACTGCAAAAGATGTTGCAGAACTGGCTGTAGAAAATCATCAGCAACTGAAAGTTTCTGCTCAGAATATTGATATTGCAAAGCAAAATATCAACGTTGCAAAACTTCAGAAATTACCAGTCATCACAGCTTCTATGAGTCAGTTTTATTTAGGTGATATGGTGGCAATCGACAAAGATTTTTCAAATTCTACTAATATAACGATGCCTCACTATGGAAGTTCTTATGGTATTCAGGCAACTCAGTTGATTTTTAAAGGTGGTTTGGTAAACAAATCGATCGAATTGGCCGGACTTCGTGAGCAACTTTCTAAACTGGATTTAGAAAAGAATAAACAGGATGTAAAATTTTTAGTAATTTCTAATTATTTGGATGTTTATAAAATGATTAACCAGCAGGAAGTTTTTCAAAACAATAAAAGGCTTGCTCAGGAAAGGCTGAAAAACATTCAGAAATTTTATCAGCAGGGAATGATTACCCGAAATGAAATAATTCGTGGTGAACTTGCCATCAAAAATCTGGATCAGGGGATTTTAACTTTAAAAAACAATCGGAAAATTCTTAATTATAATTTGAACATTGCTTTAGGTTTAAATTCTGAGACCGAGATCATTCCTGTAGAAAGTTTAGAGAATAAAGAATCAGGAATCGGGATAGATTATTATTTCGATCTTGCTTATCAGAGCAGTCCTTCAATTAAATCTGCAAAAACGAATATTGATGTTGCAGACAAAAATATTGAAATTATAAAAACCGATAAAATGCCCACGCTTGCCGGTTTCGGAGGCTATACTCTACAAAGACCGATCACCACCAGAAATCCTGTTTTGGATATGTATGCAGGAGGTTGGCAAACCGGAATCTCTTTGAGTTATAATATTGATAATTTATTCAAAACCAAAGAAAGGGTAAAGCTTGGTGAAATTCAGAAAAACCAGGCAACGGAAACCCTGACTTTAGCCCAACAGAATATCAGCATGGGTGTAAATGCAGCGTATGTGAAATATCAGGAATCTATACAACAGGCTGAAATTCTTAATGATGCTAAAAGATTGGCAGAAGAAAACTATAAGATTACGGAAGCTAAATATTTGAATCAATTGGCGGTACAGGCAGAAATGATCGATGCGCAGAACCAAAAACTACAGTCTGAATTAGATTATGCCAACGCAGAAATCAATGTGCTTTATCAATACTACAATCTTTTGAAATCTACAGGAACGCTTTAATTTTTATAACCGAAAACAATGGAAAACAAGGAACAAAATACATCATCTGCACCTGCACAATCTGCTGTTGCAGCAAAAAAGAAAGAAAATAAGAGAAATAAAATCAGAGCTATCATTTCAAATATTGTTGTATTTCTGGCGATAGGATTTGGTTTGTACTGGCTCGTTAGCGAATACTTTCATGTAGGAGACAAAACCTATACTGAAGCAGCTCAGGTTGAAGAATTTATCAATCCGATCAACACAAGAGTTTCTGCATATATTAAAGAAATAAGATTTATTGAGCATCAAAAAGTAAAAAAAGGAGACACTTTAGTCATTCTTGACGATCGTGAAATTTTAACACAATTGGGTCAGGCTGAAGCAGCTTATCAAAATGCTTTGGCGCAAAGAACGGCTACAAGTTCATCCGTTAATACAGTTTCAAATAACGTGAGCGTGATGGAAGCAAATATTGCAGGAGCAAAAGCCAGACTCTGGAATGCTGAACAAAATTTAAGCCGATATAAAAATCTATTGGCTTCTGAGGCAGTTACCAGACAGCAATATGATCAGGTAAAAACTGAATATGATGCACAAAAAGCGGCTTACGAAGCTTTTGCTAATCAAAAACAATCGGCAAATCTTTCTACAACAGAAGTTAAAAGTAAATTGGGAATTAATGATGCCGAAATTAAAAGAACGAAATCAGCTTTGGAAATGGCTAAAATCAACCTTTCTTATACAGTAATTACCGCACCTTATGATGGAATTATGGGAAGAAGAACGATTTCTGAAGGACAATTGATTCAGCCCGGTCAACAGGTGGCAACCATTGTTTTGAACGGACAGAAGTGGGTTACCGCCAACTTTTTAGAAAGCCAGATGCCGAATATTAAGTTAGGAGAAAAAATAATGATGAGTGCCGATGCTTTGGGCGGACAAAAATTTGAAGGTGTTGTAACGGCAATTTCTGCGGCAACAGGCTCAAAATATTCAAACGTTCCGACCGATAATTCTACAGGTAATTTCATCAAAGTTCAGCAAAGAATTCCGGTAAGAATAGAGTTTACAAATTCCAATAAAAAAGAAAATGTAGATCAGCTAAGTGCAGGAATGAATATGAATGTTTCTATTAAAGAGCCAGGTAAAAAGTAAAAAGAATCAAGTAAAAAGAATTAAGTAAAAGGGAAGCGAGTAAAGTAAAAAAGAAAAACGACTCAGTGGTTCAACAACAGTAGCCGTAGATGTAACCTATGGAAAAAAATATAAAACGTGATAAAAGAAGCACGAAGTGGTTTAAAAAACTTGGCTCTTTTTACTTTTTACTTGGCTCTTAAAAACAAAATTATGTACAACAAAGGATTATTCAACGACTGGGTTCCGAAACCCGTTCAGCTTTTAATGATCATTTTACTGGTCATTGTGGTTTTGCCTTTGGGCGGAGTCTACACCGGAAATATCAGTTTTATGGTGGGTGGTACAGGTGAACTTTCAGAATATTTTATGTTTGCCAATTATGCAACTACAATCGGGATGGGAGCTTCTATGCCAATTGTTCTCAGAATGAAAATGAGATTTAAGGTTCGTAATAAAATGGTTCTGTTATTGGTTTTATTGGCATTACTCAATTGGGTGAATGCTACGACACTCAATCCTTTAGTCATTGTTGCAGTTTCATTGATTATAGGATTTCTGAAAATGATAGTTGCCATTGAGCTTTTTTTACCACTGATGATGATGATTGGGGATCGTGGAGTTTTTTATGGAGTTTTTTATACGGCGGTTTTAACGTTGACTCAGTTTTCAAGCTATTACGCTGTGAAAGTATCTATTATATATAATTGGCAGCAGTTTTTTATCATTATTGCAATCCTGTGTTTCATAATGGCACTTTTGTGCTGGGTTTTGATGCACGATAAATATTTTTCTCTAAAAGTTCCTTTGCATTATATCGATTGGATGAGTATTATCCTTTTTACGACAACATTTATGTTTTCAGCTTATGTTTTGGCATTTGGCAAACAGCAGGACTGGCTGAATTCAACTAAAATTATCAATTCAGGCATTGTGGCATTGGTAAGTTTTGCACTACTGATCGTGCGCCAGTATACTTTAAAAAGACCCTATCTATCTCTGAAGGTATTTTCAAAAAGTAATGTTCTGAACGGCATGTTTATGCTCTTCTGGTTGGGGATGTTTTTAGGAACGGCATCTATACAGAATATTTTTGCGGTGGGTGTTTTAGGATACGATCAGCTGACCAATGCAAAACTGAATTTACTCATGATTCCCGGATTGGTTGCAGCAGGAATTACTGCCGTCTTCTGGTTCAAAAAACAAAAACCGGTGAAGATGTTTATATTTTCAGGATTTTCTGCAATGATAGGATATGCTTTGGTTATGTATTTCTCGATGGTTGTAGAATTTAATTACGAAAATTGGTACTTACCGATGTTTCTGAAAGGTTTCGGTATGGGGTCTTTATTTATCGCTGTATGGTTTTATACGTTAGATAAACTGGAGCTCAACGATATGTTGGCTGCAATAGGGTTGGTGCTGGTTTGGAGAACTTTTCTTACAGTAGGTATTTTCTCGGCATTATTGTCATGGTTTCAGTATCAGTTTCAGATTATAAGTCTAGGTGATTTGGCGGTTTATATAGACGGAATGACGGTTTCTTCACAAAATGTAATGGCAAATATGAAAACAATCCAGCTAAACGCCATTCTCGCAGCCAATAAAAAAATATTCGGATACATCGTCATGATCGGTTTTGGCGTTTTGATTTATGTTTTAACCCATCATTTCGGGATAAAAAGATTTCAATATTTAAGGTTTGTTAGAGTGTTAAGTGGTAAATCCATCATCGCAAAAAGAAGAATAAGAGAAAGGAAAATTGCTGAAGAAATAAAAGATGCAGCTGGATCTGCGATGTAAGAGATACCTTGTTTTCACGTGCAAAGTCCTGTTTTATTCGTAAAATAGGGCTTTGCTTTTTTTAGGAGCTATTTCCAGCTATCCACTATATCTTTTGTTCCGCTCCGCTTCACAAAAGGATGTCGTTTCTATCTGGGCTAGGAAATCAGGCATTCTTTTAACTGAAAGAGAACACAACAAAATAACGCTTCATGAAACCACCCCGTCTTCTCCATTCTGTCGAATCCACCCCTCCAAAGGAGGGGAATTCTATTCAGGTATTGAAAAATTTACTTCAAGATTGAAAAGTAAGAATTATCTTTCCGGAAAGATATTTATACACTTATTTGAAACTTTCCGCTTCAAGGAAATTTTAAACCGATCATTTTGTAAATAAAATGCACCCGTTTATCACTATTTGCCAAATTCAGGATATTGTCTACATTTGTGGGGTAATCTTCACAAAGACATGAAAAATATATTCTTATTCTTATTTCTTAGCATTTCACTTTTATCTTATTCACAGGACAATTATGTGCATTCCATCACCAAAAAACAGCAGTTCCTGAATCTTGCCGGAAAACCGCTTACCGACAAATTTACCAATATGAAATCGGTAAAAGTAGTGTATGATTACAACAGCAAAAAAATGTACTTTTTCAACAGTACAAAATACACCTATCATTACGAATTTTGCGTTGAAGTTTTAGGATATGCTCAAGATAATGGCGAGTTCAACAAACGTTCTTACAACCCAACCAATAGTAGAGATTACCTTCTTGCTAATATTAATTATCTTGAAGATTCAGATGATTGGGTGATGGAGCTTGCTGCTTCCGACGAAATGAATGCAGGACTCATTAATTTCTTTTATAAAGAAGTCAGCAAAAATGTTTTTTTTAAAGATAAGCTTAAATTTTATCTGAATTCTCCTCATGTCATTGTTTTAAACTCAAAAAATCAACTAAAAATTCCTACAGTTTTTTCGGATTTTATCTTTAAAAGAATTACCGAACAGTCAATAGAAAATGCTAACAATGTGGGGATTCTTAAAAAATATGATTTACAGAAGAAGGAAGATTTTAATCCTAAATCAGATGAAATCATCATCATCAATACCACTCCTGAATTTATCCCAACCGTAAAAGGAATTATCATTACTGAACTTCAGACCCCCTTAAGTCATTTGGTTTTACTGGCAAAAAACAGAAATATTCCGGTGTATGTCGATACGAAAGTTTGGGATAAGCAATCGGTGAATAATCTTTTAGGAAAAAAAGTTGAGCTGATTACGAAAGAAAATTCATATTCATTAAAAGCATCACAGAAGCCGATTGTAACGAAAAAAGCAGTGAAGGAAATTATTTTGCAAAAAGATCTATCGGTAACTGATCTAATAGATTTAGAAAAAGCAACACCATTAAATATTGTTCATTCAATCGGCTCAAAAGCAACAAACCTCGGACTTTTAAAACAGATTCAGAAAGAAATGAAATCCTTTAAAACGCCTGAATATGCTTTTGCAATTCCTTTTTATTATTTTGACCAGCATATTAAAGAAAACAATTTTCAGGATAAAATCAATGCTTTGTATGCGATTCCTAAAGACTCCGTAAAACTTTTAGAGAAAGAACTGAAAGCTTTTAGAAAAACAGTTAAAAATTCGAAGGTAAATCCTGAGCTTTTGAAAAAGATCGAAGAAAAGCTGAATGTACAAACTGATTTTAAAAACTTCAGATTCCGTTCTTCAACCAATGCCGAAGATATGGAAGGCTTCAACGGAGCCGGGTTGTATGATTCTAAAACAGGTATCATCGGTGATGCCGATAAAACGATAGAAAAAGCTATTTTGGATGTGTGGTCAAGCTTCTGGAATTTCCGTGCGTTTCAGGAAAGAGATTTGTTTGGAATCAATCATGAAAGCTGCGCAATGGGAGTTTTGGTACACCGTTCTTTCCCTGATGAAAAAGCAAATGGCGTTTTGGTGACAAGAAATTTATACCGTGACAAGTATGCAGGAATTACCGTCAATGTTCAGCTGGGTGAAGAATCCGTTGTAAAACCAGAACCTGGAGTAACCTGCGATGAATTTTACTGTCACAATTTCAATTTTTTAGGATCTTTTGTGGTTGATTACCGTTCGACATCGAGCCTTAACAAAGGAAAGCCGATCCTTAGCGAAACCGAAATCAGAAAACTGTTTGATATTTCTCCGGTTTTGGAGCGTAAAATGTATCTGCTTTGGCAGAAAAGAAAAATGGCTAAGAAAAATTATCCTTTGGATATAGAATTTAAATATTTAGGAGAGCAGAAGCAATTGTATATTAAGCAGGCAAGAGCTTATATGGATTGATTTTGGTTAAATATCTCTCACAGATTTGGCTGATTTCGCAGATAATTCTTTTTTCTAATCTGCGTAATCTCCTAAATCAGCGAGAGACTTTTTATTAAAAGTGTGTTTGTCATTCCATAGGAATCCAAATCTTGAGATTACTACAGAATGACAAATTTTATGATTACATTAAATTCTTAATAACAAAATTCTAATGCGAAACTTTTAAAATCACAATATTATCATTCAGGTTAATACTTTTAATATTATAACTGAAATTTTTAAGCTTGGTTTTTTCAGTAAGAACCCTCTTTCGCTCTGATTCTTCCAGCTGAAGAAAATCTAAAGAAGAAATAACCTCAATCGAACTTTTCTCGGAAACAATAGGTGATTTTTTCTCGAAGTAATTTAACACCAAATAAATTACAACAATCGAAATATTAATTCCTAAAAGAATTTCAAGATTTTTAATGGGTAAAAGTCCGTCTAAGAGGGAAAGTGTAATCGAAACAAATAGGAAAACAATCGTCTGAATGGTAAAAGTTTCCGTTCTGAAACGGAGAATCGAAAAGATAGCAAAAAGCCCGAAACCTACACCAAGACTGTATTCTGCTTTTGTAAAAACCAGACACATAAAAAACGTACAAACACTGATTAATCCCAAAAGCGGATGCAATCGGATGTTACGGTTCCTGTTTGAAAAATAATAAAGGGTGAAAATCGATAGGCAAAGTATCGCTAAGCGTTCAAAAAGTTCCTGTAGTTCCAAAATTGTGCTTTAATTTCTGACAAATATACAATTTAGAATGAATCAATGATCGTAAATGTTTTTCATTTTTAAATAAATATAGCGCTCCTACGGAGCGCCATACATCTTAATATATTATAGGTCTACACACATATTGCTCCTACGGAGCAAAATAAAATTAATTCCTAAACAGCTGTCTTACATCTGCAGAATCAAAAGTGAAATTTGCGCTGTTTTCAGATTTATCTAATTTTTTGCTAATCGTCAAAGCCCAAAGAACCAATTCTTTTAAGAAGTTTTTATCATCATCACTGTAATCAGATGCATTTTCTTCCACAACGGTTGTCAATGGCGCGGTTTTATCCAGTTTTGCATAGAATTGTTCGTCGGTATCTCCATAATTTAACTCCAGCTGATTTTTATTAAACCATTGAATCAAATCGGTGTAAGGAGTTTTAATTCCTTCTTTCTCCAGTTTTGAAATGCGAGGAAAAATACTTTCAAACTGATTCATAACAGCTTTGTCAATCAGAATTTTCGCTACGTAATCTGCACCTTCCTGTTCGCCTTCATACACCAATTCGATTTTTCCGGTAATCGATGGAATAATCGACATAAAATCTAGCAATCGGACAGAAGTCTTTTCAGCTCCGGTTTCTATTAAACGTAATTTAGCAGCTGCAACAAGGTTTTCCATCGCACTGATGGTTAATCTTGCACTCACTCCGCTTTTTTCATCAACATATTCGCTGTCACGCGCTGCAAAAGCTACTTCTTCTAAAAGATTTTTAGCCAAATCAGGAATCTGAATCTGAGCTTTGTCTTCATCAGAGATCAAAGCCTCTTGCTCTGTAATCTGTCTTGCCAGAGCAATCGATTTCGGATAATGCGTAAAAATCTGAGACCCGATTCTGTCTTTTAAAGGGGTTACAATACTTCCTCTGTTGGTATAATCTTCAGGATTTGCCGTAAATACAAACTGAATATCCAAAGGCATTCTCAATTGGAAACCACGAATCTGAATGTCTCCTTCCTGTAAAATATTAAACAAAGAAACCTGAATTCTCGCCTGCAAATCGGGTAATTCATTCAGAACAAAAATCGAACGGTTCGCTCTCGGAATCATGCCGTAATGCAAAACTCTTTCGTCTGAATAAGGTAATTTTAAAGTGGCTGCTTTGATGGGGTCGATATCACCAATCAAATCCGCAACATTCACATCAGGAGTTGCCAGTTTTTCAAAGAACCTTTCAGAACGATGAACCCATGAGATAGGAGTTTCATCTCCCAATTCAGCAATTAAATCTCTTGCAAACTTTGAAATCGGTTGAAACGGACTGTCGTTGATTTCAGAGTCTTTCACAATCGGCATATATTCGTCTAAAAGACTGATCATGCTTCTTGCGATTCTCGTTTTTGCCTGACCGCGCAAACCTAAAAGATTGATATGGTGACCTGCCAAAATTGCTTTTTTTAATTGAGGAATCACGGTGTCTTCGTAGCCCCATAATCCTTCGAAAACAGGTTCTTTCGCTTTGATCTTTGCAATTAAGTTCCCCTGAATTTCCTGACTGATTGTTTTATCGGTATATCCTGAATTTTTTAATTCTTTAAATGTTGTATCGTTTTTCATTTTTGTAATGATGTAATTATTCTTTATGTTTTTAACCCAAGGTTCGCAAAGATTTTTTTGAAATACTTTATGCATATTTTTTCGTTCGCAAAGGCGTTTCACTCAGCAAAGGCAATATTAACTCGGCTCACTTGTTTCTTTTAACTTTTTCCTTGGCTCTTCTCAAATCCTTTTAATCCTATTTTTCTCGTAATCTTCAAAAATCATCTGTCCCAAACCTGAAAGTCCGGTTAAGAAAGCTTTTCCTTTGTTTTGAGCGGTAAATGCATTCACAAACTGGCGTAAATATGGGTCTTGTGCAATCATAAAGGTCGTAATCGGAATTTTCAGCTTTCTCGCCTGTGCTGCTCTGTTAAGGCATTCTGAAACAATTCTTTCATCCAAACCAACACTGTTCATGTAGTATTCACCGTTGGGAAGTTTCAGGCAGCTTGGTTTTCCGTCGGTAATCATGAAAATCTGCTTGTTGGTATTTCTTTTTCTGCGGAGTATATCCATCGCAAGCTCAAGTCCTGCAACGGTATTGGTGTGATAAGGTCCGACTTGCAGATAAGGCAAATCCTTGATTTTGATTGGCCACGCTTCATTTCCGAAAACAATAATGTCGATAGAATCTTTCGGATATTTTCGCTTAATTAATTCCACCAAAGCCATTGCTACTTTTTTGGCAGGAGTAATTCGGTCTTCGCCATACAAAATCATCGAGTGGCTGATGTCGATCATCAAAACCGTACTCATCTGAGCTTTATGTTTGGTTTCTTCTACAATGAGGTCGTCTTCGGTCATTCTGAGATCAGAAATACCATTGTTGATTTGGGCATTTTTCAGACTTTCGGTCATATTTACCGTTGATAAATCATCGCCGTATTGAAAGTTTCGGTTTTCGCCGTCACGCTCGTCTCCGATTCCGGTTTTTGAGGTTCTGTGATTTCCGATTCCGCTTTTTTTCAGCTTTCCGAAGATTTGGTCTAAAGCATATTCACGAAGCGCTGCTTCCAGTTTTGCAGTGAGAATATTTTTGCCTTTTCCGGTTCCTGAATTTCCGTCTTCAGGATCCTCTTCTTTAATATATCCTCGTTTTTTCAGGTCTTCTTCAAAATCTTCAAGCGTATATTCATCACTGAAAATATCGTATTCTTTGTCGAGCATATCGAGCCACTCAAAAGCTTCCTCAATATCTCCTGAAGTATGCGTTAAAAGATCTTTGAAAACATCGAAAACCCTGTCAAAATGCGAAATCTCTTCGGGAATATGTTTGCTGAAAGTAAAGCCTTGATGAAAATTAAAATCTTTATTTGTCATTAGGTTGTTCTACTGTTTTGAAGAGACAAGTTAGGGAAATATTGTAAGAAGATTGGGTTTAAAAAAATAGAAAATTTTGATGATGATAATAGTAATAATTGAACATTGTTATTCAATTTCGTAAATAGCCTCGTCTGATAATTTAGGATTTCCATCTAAATCAAAACTAATTGACCTATTTAAATTGAATTTTAAATTAAGCCAAGACAAATCAGCTTTTAGAAATATTTCTTTTATAATTTTTTTACATTTTTTAATTTCCCTTTTATCTTGTAAAAAGTCCTTAAAACCAATAACGTTTTCCCATCTAGGTTTATCATAATTCGCTACGAAAATCTTTTTTAAATTTCCTTTTTTGGCAAATTCAAGATAATAAGTTTCAAAACAATTTATTTTGTAAGGATTTAAATTTTTATTTTGAATAAAGGTGTTTAAATAGTTATCAACTGTATCTTTTTTTAACTTCAAATATTCACGATAAGGTTTATATTTCTGCCAAATTTCAATTTGCTTTTTAGAGAGTTTAAGCATCATTCTATATCCGTCGTTAGAGTAATTTTTTCCAGAAGGAAGATTACTTTCAAAATTTTTATAGATTGAATCTAATTTTAGTTGATTTTGAACAAAACGAATATTTTCGGCAATAATTTTTACAGTTTGCTTTTCTTCGTTTTGGTGCAGAGGACAATTGTATTGCTGTTTTTGTAGGTTGTTTAAGATTTTAAACTGAAAATTAATTTGATTGCAATGCAAATAGTTTCTATTCCAATTTTCAATAAGAGAATCTGTTGGCAAATTAATCTGATTAGTTTGTATTAATTTGTCAATTACTTCTTTCGTTTTCTTTTGTTTCAAAGGATATTTTTGAAAAAATTCAACAGTGTTTTTTAATTTATTTCTATCTCTTCTAGAATAATTATATTGTGTAGTTTTATTAAGAATGTAACCGAAGTATTTATTGTCTTTGCTTTTAGCTAATTCAATTATTTGGCCTGGAAATAAAATTCTTACATTAACTAAATCTTCAGATTTTTCAATCGGTAAAACATTATAAATGGTTCTATTTTTTTCTTCAAAGCTTAGTTTTTGATCAGACTTTTCATTTTTTCTAAATTGTAAACCATTCTCTAATTTTTGACTTTGAAAAATCAAACTATGAAATAATAAAGTTAATAGTATTATTTTTGACATGGTATTAATTACGTTTTCTTATCAAATATAATAAAAGATATAAGAAAATTGAAACACTTATCTTTGCACCCACAATTACCACTATGAAAGACTTAATGGGACGCGCCATCTGGGATTATTTTCACAACGAAAATCCTGAAGATTTGCAGACTGAAACTTCTATTTCCGAGCTGGATGAACTTCCGGTAGACTATCTCTTCAGAGATTTTGAAGAGATGAATAAAATTGAAAAGAAAGCTTTAAAATTATCTTCGGGAAGAGTTTTGGATATTGGTGCAGGAGCGGGTTCTCATTCGTTGTATCTTCAGAATGAAAGAAATTTAGATGTGACCGCTTTAGATATTTCGCCGAAGTCAATCGAGGTTTGTAAACTAAGAGGAATTCAAAAAGCTGTTGCCCAGAATATGCTTGAATTTTCCGGAGAAACTTTCGATACAATTCTTCTATTAATGAACGGGACAGGAATTTTTCAAAGCCTGAAAGTCATCGATATTTATTTGAAGAAACTTCATTCATTATTAAATAAAAACGGACAAGTCTTAATTGATAGCACGGATATTATGTATATGTTCGACACCGATGAAGATGGCGGAGTGTACATTCCTGCAGAAGGATATTATGGTGAATTAGATTATATCGTGCATTATAAAGGTGAATCCGAAGACCCAATCAAATGGCTGTATCTTGATTTTAATACTTTGAAAAACGCTGCGGAAAATAACGGTTTCAAAATAGAAAAAGTGATTCAGGATGAAGATTCTTATTTGGCTAAACTGACCAAGCAATAATTTGATTTTTTAAATCTAAAAGTCATTATTTTTTATAAAAATAAAAGTCAATTCCGAAGAGGTTTTGGCTTTTTTATTTTAGACTAACTATAAATTATTGTATTAAAATACTGTCTTGCAAATAGTTGTAATAATTAATTTTTAAAAAACTATAAAAAAACTTTACACGGAATCATTTTTGTATCCTTAATCATAATCACACTAAAATATACAATTATGAATACCAACAGACTTTCACCGAGACTTGAAAAAGCCTTGAGCGATCAGATGAATACAGAAGACCTTCAATCCAGAACATATTTCTCTTATGGAATTTGGGCAGCTGATAAAGGGTACAACGGAATTTCAAACTTTCTTTTCAGACATGCTCAGGAAGAAAGAGATCATGCGGTGAAATTTATGCAATATGTACTGAACAGAGGCGGAAAGCCAACCATTACGGCGCTTCCTGCGCCAAACGATGAACCCCAAAGTCTTACGGAATGTTTTGATCTTGTTTTTAAACATGAAGTAGAAAATACAACAGCGATCTACAAACTGGTTGATATAGCGCTGGAAGAAAAAGATTGGGCATCATGGAATTTCCTTCAGTGGTTCGTAAAAGAACAGATTGAGGAAGAAACTTTTGCCATGGATCTTATCGATAAGCTTAAAATTGCAGGCGGAGACCGAGCGAGTGATGAGTCTCTGTTCACCCTTGATAGAACGCTTGAAAGTGCACCGGATGATGCCGAACTTGCACAAAATGCAACAGGAGCAAACCCATAAACACAGATTCATTAAAAATTATTTCTGAAAATCCGTCAAATCATTGGCGGATTTTTTATTATGAAATACGCCGTAAAATAACTATATTTGCACGCTGAAAGTGAAAGGTAAAACAATCTTACACTTTAAACCTTAAACTTTGAATTTTACAATATGAAATGTGGAATCGTAGGCTTACCAAATGTAGGTAAATCAACTCTTTTTAACTGCTTAAGCAATGCTAAAGCACAGTCAGCGAACTATCCTTTCTGTACGATCGAACCGAACTTAGGAACGGTTTCTGTACCGGATCAGAGATTATTCGAGCTTGAAAAATTGGTAAATCCTGAAAGAGTTTTGCCTGCTGTTGTAGAGATTGTAGATATTGCAGGTCTTGTAAAAGGAGCAAGTAAAGGAGAAGGTTTAGGGAATCAATTCTTAGCAAATATTCGTGAGTGTGAAGCGATTATTCATGTTTTAAGATGTTTTGATAATGGAAATATCGTTCACGTTGAAGGTTCGGTTGATCCAATGAGAGATAAAGAAATTATCGACATCGAACTTCAGTTGAAAGATTTGGAAACAGTTGGTAAAGCTGTTGAAAAAGCAAAGAAGTTCATCAAATCAGGAAAGAAAGAAGATATTTTGACGTATGAAACGCTTCAGGGTCTTCAGAAACACCTCGAAGATGGTAGAAATGCAAGAGAATTTGCAATAAATGATTTAACGGAATCAATTATCGGAGAAGTTCAGTTGTTGACCAACAAACCGGTTCTTTACGTTTGTAATGTAGATGAAAATTCTATTAAGAACGGAAATGAATGGATTGCTAAAATTGAAGAGATGGCAAAAGCTGAAGGTGCTGAAATTGTAGTTTTGGCAGCTCAGATAGAAGCGGATATCAACGAATTGGAGACTTACGAAGAAAGAGAAATTTTCCTTGACGAATTAGGTCTTACAGAACCTGGAGTAAACCGTCTGATCAGAAAAGCTTATGATTTATTAAAGCTTCAGACCTATTTTACAGCAGGTGTAAAAGAAGTAAGAGCCTGGACAATCGGACAAGGTTGGACTGCTCCTCAAGCTGCAGGAGTGATTCATACCGATTTTGAGAAAGGTTTCATCCGTGCAGAAGTGATCAAATATAATGATTATGTGACGTATGGTTCGGAATCAAAAGTTAAAGAAGCCGGAAAGCTTTCTGTTGAAGGAAAAGAATACATCGTTCAGGACGGCGATGTGATGCACTTCAGATTTAATGTTTAAAAATATTAAAAGTTAGTTATATAGTATTTTAAATGCGCTTCCATGAATTTGGGAGCGTTTTTTTATATATTAGTAAAAATATTTTATGAGATATTTATTTTTCTTGTTTCTTATTTTTTCATGTTCAAAAAGTGTTGAAGATAGGTGTTTTCTTCAGGAGGATGAACTCCATTTTGATTCTTATAAACAGCCTAAAGCTTTTACGGTCAACGAAATTTTACAAAACAAACCGGACTATCTTGAGATTGTTGATTTAAAAAATTTCAGAAGCTTTAAACAAGATAGTCTGGAAGCTGAAAATTTATATAACACACTTGAAAAAAACGAAAAATACTGGAAAGATCAGAAAACTTTATTTGCCGATTTTGAGGAAAAATTTTTAGGACAATTTCTTTATTCATTTAAGCACACTGAAAACGATGTAAAATATGCTTTGGGTAGAAACGGATTGGGATATTGGCTTTTAGAAATTAAAAACGACAAACCTTCTGCTTATTTTCTAGGGTTAAGTTTCAGTCATTATCAATTTAATAAATTACAACAGAATCCAATTGTTAAAGATGGCAGTTTTCAGCTTGAAGGAAGCTTTGTTAAAATCATAAAAGTTCCGGGATTACCGGGATATGATGATTATTCTGCTATTGAAGATGGAAAATTATTTAAAATTAAATTGGAAGATTTAAAGAAAGATTCAGATGATGATGGCTACACAGATATTTTTGAGAACTGTTTTGGTTTAAATCCTAACAATAAAGATACAGATGGAGACGGGATTAATGATTTTGAAGACTATAATCCACTTTTTAAATCTGAGAAAAATAAATTTACAGCTTTGTATGAAAGTTTGGTCAATAAGCCATTAGGTGGAATAAGAGAAAATCTAAATAAAATGGATTATTTCATTATGCCTTTTCAGAGTGATTGCGATTATTTTCAAAGGATTAATCTGGAAGCGAAAGTCCTGATCTTTCCGGAAGATAAAGAGAAGCAACCTTATTATGTAAGAGTTACAGATGTTTTTAATGGAGGTTATTCTAAGATTAAAAAAGACAAAAATAATCCTAATGTATTCTATATATTTGAATCGGGAGGTGGAGGAACGACGGATTATAGGGTTGAATTTAAAAATGGAAAATGGGTTTTTGAAAATGTTGGAGGAACGATTTCGTAAGATATTCCTATATTTGAATTATACAAATTCCGCATTATGGAAAAACTCGCTCACGCTTCTTTGGAAGATTTTTATCTTGAAATGACTCAGAGATTGGGAAAAGATATGGAAAGTATCTTTCCGAAAGGTCTTCACAAAGACATTGGCCATTTCAATGTTTTTGATATTGCGCAGACAATTGCGACGGTGAAGAAAACCTGTGAAATGCCTTACAACAGAAGGAAGTATTATAAAATAAGCTTAATTCGTGGCAAGAACAGAGCAGAATATGCAGATAAAATAATTTCGATAAAAAAGAATGCGTTGTTATTTGCAACACCCAAAGTTCCTTATCATTATGTTCCTGAAGACGATCGCCAATCTGGGAATTTCTGTGTATTTACTGCAGATTTTTTCACTAAAAACTCTTCGCAGAATATTTTGGAAGATTTGCCTTTGTTTCAGCCGGGTACGATTCCGATTTTTGAAATCGATGATAAATTAGCAGATGAAATTGATCTGCTTTTTACAAAAATTAAAAAAGAAATCGATTCTGATTATGAATTTAAATATGACCTAATTAGAAATTATGTTTCAGAATTAATTCATTACGGACAAAAATTACAGCCCGCAGAAAAAGTTCAAAATACTCATAATGCTTCATTAAGAGTGGTTTCATTGTTTATCGAGTTATTAGAAAGACAATTCCCTGTTGAATCTCCGAATCAAAGAATTCAGCTGAAAGTTGCCAATGATTTTGCTGAAAGACTATCAATTCACGTTAATTATTTAAATAAAAACGTAAAAGAAAACACAGGTAAAACCACCACCGAGTTTATTGCAGACCGAATTGTTCAGGAAGCGAAAATTCTTTTAAAGCAAACGAACTGGAATGTCTCTGAAATTTCCTACGCTTTAGGTTTTGAAGAGATAGCCCATTTCTCTAATTTCTTTAAGCGCAAAACTTCATTTACACCAATGGAATTTCGGTCTTGATTTGAATTTTGCAAATTTCAGATTGATTCGGGTAACTCAATTGGTGTGAAATTGGCTGAACTTTGTATCATCAAAAAATCAATTATGGAAAACAGAACAAAAATTGCCCTTGTTACGGGTGGAAGCAGAGGTTTAGGGAAAAACTCTGCGTTGAAAATTGCAGAAAAAGGATTGGATGTCATCATAACGTATAATTCCAACAAAGAAGAAGCAGATAAAACCGTAGCTGAAATTCAGGCTTTAGGAAGAAAAGCAATTGCTTATCAGTTGAATACGAAAGATGTAAAATCCTTTGATGAGTTTGTGAAAAAAGTTGGCGATCATTTAGAAGAAAATACAGGAAGCAGAAATATCGACTTCCTGATCAATAATGCAGGAACAGCCCTGTATGCACCCATAGCAGATGTTACAGAAGAGCAATTGGATGATATGGTCAATATTCATTTCAAAGGAGTTTTCTTCCTGACTCAGAAATTCTTGCCATTTATGAATGATAATGGCGGAATTATTAATCTCTCTTCAGGTTTGGCGAGATTTGCAATGCCGGGTTCGTCAGTTTACGGTTCAATGAAAGCAGCTATCGACCAGCTGAGTAAATATATGGCGAAAGAATTGGGCGCAAGAAAAATTAAGGTAAATGCTGTTGCTCCGGGAGCGATTGAAACTGATTTTGGTGGAGGAAGAACAAGGGATGATGAAAATGTAAATGCAATGGTCGCCAACAACACTGCTTTGGGAAGAGCAGGTTTACCGGATGATATTGGTGGAGTGGTTGCGTTTTTATGTACTGATGATGCGGGTTGGATTACGGCGCAAAGGATTGAAGTTTCCGGCGGAATGTTTTTCTAAGATAACTTATTTCTCTCGCAGATTTAGCAAATTTAGCAGATTTTTATCTGCGTAATCCGCTCAATCTGCGTGAGATCTATTTAAAGCTTTGCCAAATTCTCAATCGCCCTTTCCAGAGTCTCATTCTTCTTCGCAAAACATAATCTGATCACATTTTCATTCAGTTTATCTTTATAAAAAGCAGAAAACGGAATACTCGCAACTTTATGATTGATTGTTAGATATGTTGCAAAATCAAAATCATTTTTATCTGAAATTTTATCATATTTTACTGCCTGAAAATACGTTCCTTCGCAATCGAGAAGCTCAAATGAAGTCTGCGCTAAACCTTGTCTCAGAAAATCTCTTTTTTCCTGAAAAAACTGGTTGAGTTGATTGTAATGCTCATCATTTTTCATGTATTCTGCCAAAGCCATCTGTAGCGGAGTATTCACACAAAAAACATTAAACTGGTGTACTTTTCTGAATTCATCTGTCAAAGATTTTGGAGCCGCACAATATCCTATTTTCCAGCCTGTGATGTGAAATAGTTTTCCGAAAGATGCCACTAAAAGACTTCTTTCCTTTAATTCAGGATATTTGCAGATGCTTAAATGCTGGTTTCCGTCAAAGACAATATTCTCGTAAACTTCATCACTTAAAATTAAAATATTGGTATCCTTTACAATTTTGATTAATTCCTGAATATCGTTTTCCTTCAAAATCTTTCCGGAAGGGTTGTTCGGATTATTCAGAATGAGCATTTTTGTTTTTTCTGAAATTAAATTTCTTACCACATTCCAATCGATTTCATAATCAGGAGCTTTCATCTGGAAGCGTTTTACAATTCCGCCAAAAAGTTCAACAGTCGGTTCGTAGCAATCGTAAGCAGGCTCAAAAATAATCACTTCATCATCTTTCTGAACAAATGTTGCAATTGCTGTAAAAATTGCCTGAGTTCCGCCTGCAGTTATCGTAATTTCAGAATCTGGGTGATAAACTGCGCTGTGACTGTTTTCGATTTTTCTTGCAATTTCTTCTTTTAAACCTATGATTCCGCCTAGAGGAGCATATTGATTGAATCCTTTTTTAATAAAATCATCCGCAAAACTCAGAAGTTCAGGATCAGTTTCAAAATCCGGAAAGCCTTGTGAAAGATTAATTGCCTGATGTTGGTTGGCAAGTTGAGACATTTGGGTAAATATAGTTGTGCCAACATTGGGAAGTTTCGAAGAAGGAAGTTGTATCATTTAAATTCTTTATGAATCTAAATTAAGGCAAATTTTCAAATATTGAGGTTTAAAGAGTGATAAATCTATATTGATATTATTAAAATTTAACTAAAATGTGTATAAATACAAACTAAAAAATTCGGATATTTTTGTTCATTTTCATACTTTTGTATGTTTGCTGAAATAATATATGTCACAAGAAATACAACCTATCTATTCCGAAGATAATATCAGAACCCTAGATTGGCAGGAACATATCCGTTTGCGTCCCGGTATGTACATCGGGAAGCTTGGCGACGGATCGTCTGCTGATGACGGTATTTATATTTTACTGAAAGAAATTCTGGATAACTCGATTGATGAATTCAGAATGAAATCCGGTAAAAGAATTGAAATAAAAGTGGATGACGGAAAAGTCATGATTCGTGACTTTGGTCGTGGAATTCCTTTAGGGAAAGTAGTTGACGCCGTTTCGAAAATGAATACCGGAGGTAAATATGACAGCAAAGCCTTCAAAAAATCGGTTGGACTGAATGGGGTTGGTACAAAAGCCGTAAATGCACTTTCAGATTATTTCCGTGTGCGTTCTTTCCGTGAAGGAAAAATGAAAGTTGCCGAGTTTTCTCGTGGAATTATTACCGAAGAGCACGAAGAGAAGGAAACGTCTGACCGAAACGGAACCGAAATTTTATTTACGCCCGATTCTGAAATTTTCCTGCATTATAAATTCAGAAAAGAGTATATCGAAAGAATGCTCCGCAATTATGCATATCTGAATCCTGGATTAAAGATTATTTTCAACGGCGAAACTTTCTATTCTGAAAACGGACTGAAAGATTTGTTGGAAGAAGAACTGGAAAGTGATGTACTTTATCCGATTGTTCATTTAAAAGATAATGACATTGAAGTGGCGATTACCCATACCGATAAATCGCAGACGGAAACTTATTTCTCATTCGTAAACGGACAAAATACAACGCAGGGTGGAACGCATTTAAATGCTTTCAGAGAAGCTTATGTAAAAACTATACGTGAGTTTTTCAATAAAAACTTCGATGCATCTGATGTAAGAAAATCGATTGTTGCAGCAATTTCAATCAATGTCGAAGAACCGGTTTTCGAATCTCAGACGAAAACCAAATTAGGCTCGAATGATATGGGACCAAACGGACCGACGGTTCGTACGTTTATCATTGATTTCTTAAAAAGTAAATTAGATAACTTCCTTCATAAAAATCCTGAGATTGCAGAAGCGATTCAGAGAAAAATTTTAATTTCCGAGAGAGAAAGAAAAGAACTTTCCGGAATTCAGAAACTGGCGAGAGAAAGAGCGAAGAAAGTTTCGCTTCACAACAAAAAACTTCGTGACTGCAGACAGCATTACAACGACCAAAAGGCTGAAAGAAAAGCTGAAACTCAGATTTTTATTACCGAAGGAGATTCTGCATCAGGTTCGATTACAAAATCGAGGGATGTTGAAACTCAGGCTGTATTTTCTTTAAAAGGTAAGCCTTTGAACTGCTATGGTTTAACCAAAAAAGTGGTTTACGAAAATGAGGAATTCAACTTACTTCAGGCTGCTTTAAATATTGAAGAAAGTCTTGAAGATCTACGATACAATCAGGTAATTATTGCAACCGATGCCGATGTCGACGGAATGCACATCAGACTTTTGATGATTACGTTCTTCCTTCAGTTTTTTCCGGATGTGATTAAAAACGGACATTTATTTATTCTTCAGACTCCGTTATTCAGAGTTAGAAATAAAAAAGAAACGAGATATTGTTATTCTGAGCAAGAAAGGGTGAAAGCTTTAAATGAATTAGGTAAAAATCCTGAAATCACCCGATTTAAAGGATTAGGTGAAATTTCTCCTGATGAATTTAAGCACTTTATAGGAAAAGATATCCGACTTGAACCTGTTGTTCTTGGAAAAGACCAGACTATCGAACAGCTTCTGGAATTTTACATGGGCAAAAATACACCCGACCGACAGGTTTTTATCCTCGAAAACCTTGTAGTAGAAGATCCTGATATTAATAAGAAAGAAATTTTAGATGAAGTTGAATCTTAGAAAATAATAAAAACACAACCATAAACACAGCACAAATTTAAAGATGAGATTAAGTAACAGAAAAAAAGCTCCCATTTATAATTTTTTCAATACTTTTTTATTGATGATGCTTTCAGCAGGAATTATAGGTTTTATTTTTGATGAAATGCGATTTAATATTCTGGGACAGAAAAGTATATTTTTAATTATTGTTCCTTTATTAGTACTGATAATTTTTCATGTAAACGGAAGGCAGATTTTCGAGTACGACAGCGATGGTGAAGCATTGCATTTTAGAAATAAGAATATTATTCCGTTTCTTAACAGGGCATTAAGCGATGAATTCCCAAAGTATAAACTGATCAAATTCGAGATGGTAAGTATTCTATTT
This sequence comes from Chryseobacterium sp. CBo1, assembly GCF_001693475.1. Taxonomy (NCBI): domain Bacteria; kingdom Pseudomonadati; phylum Bacteroidota; class Flavobacteriia; order Flavobacteriales; family Weeksellaceae; genus Chryseobacterium; species Chryseobacterium sp. CBo1. Next base: position 118,715 of record NZ_MAUH01000005.1, on the reverse strand, counting down.
TTTAAAAGATTATATATTACCATTTCAAGTAAAAATATGGGTTCAACTATTTTAAAGTACGATACTTCTTATCTTACAAGAAAAGAAGCAAACGATTTAAAATTATCACTCAACAAAGTAGTAAAAGCTAATACAGAGAAAAGACCTCAAGAATAATAATGATAGAAGAAAACTCGCACGAAGGCGAAAGCTTAAAAAAAGTTTCAGGGCTGTATAAAGACTGGTTTCTGGATTATGCATCTTATGTAATTTTAGATAGAGCCATTCCGTCTGTTTATGATGGTTTCAAACCGGTTCAGCGTAGGATTATGCATTCTATGCGTGAATTAGAGGATGGGCGTTACAATAAAGTGGCAAATATTGTAGGTAACACGATGAAATATCACCCTCATGGTGATGCATCAATCACTGATGCAATGGTAGGAATCGGGCAGAGAGAATTGCTTATCGATACTCAGGGAAACTGGGGAAATATTTATACAGGAGATTCTGCCGCTGCAGCGAGATATATTGAAGCGAGATTAACACCTTTTGCTTTGGAAGTGGTTTTCAATCCTAAAACTACAGAATGGTCTAAATCTTATGATGGCAGAAATAATGAGCCAATAGATTTACCGGTAAAATTCCCCTTGCTTTTAGCTCAAGGTGTTGAAGGAATCGGGGTCGGGCTTTCCACAAAAATTCTTCCGCATAATTTTAATGAACTGATTAATGCATCAGTCGCTTATCTGAAAGGCAAAAAGTTTGAAATATTCCCGGATTTTTTAACGGCAGGATTTCTTGATGTTTCAGAATACAACGACGGTGCAAGAGGTGGAAAAGTAAGAGCGAGAGCAAAAATTTCTCAGGTCGACAAGCATACTTTGATGATTTCTGAGCTTCCTTTTTCAAAGACAACCAGCGATCTCATTGATTCTATCCTGAAAGCCAACGAAAAAGGGAAGATTAAGATCAAAAAAATTGAAGACAATACTTCAGATAAAGTAGAAATCCTGATTTATCTTCACAATGAAGTTTCGCCGGACAAAACAATTGATGCGTTGTATGCGTTTACCGACTGTCAGGTTACAATTTCTCCGAATGCCTGTGTGATTGTTGGTGATAAACCGATGTTCCTGAATGTTTCTGAGATTCTGAAAATGAATACCGATCACACCGTTTCTTTATTGAAAAAAGAATTGGAGATCGAACTTCATGAATTACAGGAAAACTGGCATTTTTCTTCTTTGGAAAGAATTTTTATCGAAAACAGAATTTACCACGATATTGAAGAGGTAAAAAGCTGGGAAGAAGTTCTGAAAACAATTGATATTGGTTTAAAACCTCATACTGCACATCTTTTAAGGGAAGTAACCGAAGAAGATATTTTAAGATTAACAGAAATCAGAATTAAAAGAATTTCAAGATTCGATTTAGATAAATTTAAAGAAAATATCGCTTCATTAGAAGGCAAAATTGAGCAGGTAAGATTCCATTTGGCCAATCTTATTGCCTATGCGATTGAATATTACCAGAATATTCAGAAAAAGTACGGAAAAGACAAAGAAAGAAAAACAGAATTAAGAATTTTCGATACCATTGATGCAACAAAAGTTGCTGTTGCGAATGAAAAATTCTATGCGAATTTCGAAGAAGGCTTTATTGGAACTTCTTTAAAAAAAGATCAGTATTTGTTTGATTGTTCAGACATCGACGACATCATCACCTTCAGAAAAGACGGAAGCATGAAAGTCGTAAAGGTGGAAGCCAAAACGTTCATCGGAAAAGATATTCTGCATGTAGCCATCTGGAAAAAGAACGATAAACGTACCGTTTACAACATGATCTACCGTGAAGGAAGAGACGGACCTTATTATATGAAACGTTTTTCGGTGACAGGTGTTACAAGAAATACAGATTATCCTTTAGCTTCCGATAAAAAAGGCTCAGAAATGCTTTATTTCTCAGCCAATCCGAATGGTGAGGCAGAAGTTGTAACGGTTTTATTAAAACCCAATCCGAGAATCAGAAAGAATAAAATGGAGATCGATTTTTCTGAATTGGCGATTAAAGGCAGAGATTCGAAAGGAAATCTGGTAACCAAATATTCTGTAAAGAAAGTTGATCTAAAAGAAGAAGGCGTTTCTACTTTAGCCCCAAGAAAAATCTGGTTTGATGAAACGGTAAGAAGATTAAATGCCGATGTAAGAGGAACTTTGTTGGGGAATTTTAAAGGAGACGACAAAATTCTGACCATTAATGCACAAGGCGAAGCGAAATTGGTGAGTTTCGACCTTGGAAACCGTTTTGATGACGATTACATTGTTCTGGAAAAATGGCGACCCAATCAACCTGTAACATGTATTTATTACGATGGTGAAAAGGATATGTATTTCATCAAAAGATTTTTATTGGAGAATACTATAAATGTTCAGACCTTTATGCCTTCAGAACATCCGAAATCGTTTATTGAAAGGATTATTGTCTCGAATAATTCAACAGCAGAAATTATTTTTGCAAAAGATAAAGGAAAAGAGCGTGATCCGGAGTCTGTTAATATCGATGAGTTTATTGCTGTAAAAGGAATAAAAGCAATCGGAAATCAGTTTACAAAGTTTAAAGTAAAAAATATCAACATCACCATTCCGGAAGCGGAAGAAGAAGAACCTGAAATTTACGAAGAACCCGATTTTTCAAATTCAGCAGACGATGAAGGAGGAACTATTGGAGATTTGTTCCAGAGTGATGAAAGTGAAAATTAGAAAATATGAGTATCATCATTATAGTTATTGCAATTACAGCAATTATAAGTTTTATTGCTTTTAATAATCAGGAGATATTTGAAAAGTATAAGTTTAATGTTGGCGCAATTCAGCATAGAAAAGAATATGTAAGGATTATTTCTGCCGGATTTCTGCACGCAGATATGATGCATTTATTGTTTAATATGATGACATTATATTTCTTCGGACCTATCATTTTAGAAGGGTTTGGGAATATAGGATTTCTTGTTATTTATTTTGGATCTATTCTGTTAGGAAATATTTTTTCTTTATTTATCTATCAAAAACAACCGTGGTATTCGGCAATTGGAGCGAGTGGAGGTGTTTCAGGAATATTATTTGCAGCGATAGCGATGTCACCAAATATTGGAATTTACTTCTTTTTTATTCCAATTCCTATTCCGGGTTTTATATTTGGTTTGTTGTATTTCAGTTATTCTGTGTATATGATGCTCAACCCGAAACAATGGGACAACTTAGGACATGCAGCTCATTTGGGAGGCGCTTTTTTTGGTTTATGTTATGCGATCATTCTTCAGCCTCAAAGCGCAATATCAAATTCATTATTTATAGGAATCATGTCCCTACCGCTGATTTATCTAGGATATGAAATATTTATAAGAAAAAGAATTAACTAAATTTTTTCAAATCATCTGAAAAAAAGACTGTTCTCTAATGAAAACAGTCTTTTTTATTATTTTAGATTTACTATTCGGCCCAGGCAATTGGGATATAAACATTCACGTAGCCGTCTTGTCCAACTGAAGATGGTGTCAAGGTTATTGTAGTAGATCCATAACCAACCCAACCTCCTTGTCCCTGATACGCCGATATTTCATAAGTTCCTTCAGGAAGATCGTTAAAATATCCTGGTAATTTTGCAAAACCACCAACATAAGTGATATATCCGTCATAAACATCACCTGTATTGACGTCGGTTGCATAAATTCCGCCCATGTCATAAGTTCCACTCATTGTGTTTACTCCGTTTTGAGTAGTGCCTACTTTTAGCTGATAAGTCTGTTGTTTCTTACTTTTATCACTTTTATTGGCAAGATTCATTTCAGAATCCGTAAGAGTTGTCGCATCAGTACTGCAGCTGAAAATCGTACATAAAACTCCACAAGCAAGCAGAGCGCTTTTCATTGAATTTTTCATAAAAATAATTTTTGTTTGGTGTGATAAAATTAAGAATATAAAAATAAAACGAAATTTGATTACAATTAACTTTATATGAATTTTTGAACGTAATATTATTTAATTCCAAAAATAAAACGGTCGTTTCCACTCAAATCTTTTATCAGTTCACTGTATGAAAAATCCTGATACAGTTCCAAAGTTTCTTCTCCTAATTTCTGATTGATTTCTAAAAACAACAATCCGTTTTTATTCAAATATTTTTTAGAATCTTCTGCAATTTTACGATAAAATATCAATGCATCAGAAGTGGGAGAAAAGAGCGCCATTTTTGGCTCAAATTCTTTCACCGAATCTGCAATGTCGTTTGCTTCATCAATCCCGATATAGGGTGGATTTGAAATGATTACGTCAAATTTTTGGTGTAAATCTAAACTCAGATAATCAGTATGAATGAAATTGATTTCCAATTGGTGAAAATCTGCATTCTTTTTAGCCGTCACCAAAGCTTTTTCTGAAAAATCAATTGAACTCACTTCAGCTTCAATAAAATGTTTTTTTAAAACTAAAGGAATAATGCCGCTTCCGGTACCGATGTCAAGGATTTTGACTCTTTTTAATTCCTGTTCTTGCGAAGGTGGATATTTTGCTTCTTCAGCCCATTTATAATCTGTTTGTTTCGATCTTAAATGGATGTATTCAATTCTTGAAATATATCTTTTTATCTCTTTAATCGCCATTTCCAGCAACTCTTCAGTTTCCGGACGTGGGATTAATACATTTTCGTCGACAAAGATTCTCATTCCGTAAAATTCGGTTTCACCTAGAATCTGTAAATAAGGCTTTCCGGTTTTTAATTCTGAAATGATTTGGTTAAATTTTTCTTCATGCTCAGCAGAAATTTCCTGATCAGAAAACTGTCTTTGCTGAATAGAATTTAAGCCTAATAATTCTTCTGCAAAAACCTGAAATATAAAAACAATTTCCGAGTCAGAATACATTTCTGAAATTGAGTCTGAAAAATGCTTTTTAAGTTGTAAAAACGTCATTATCTTGTGAAAACCAGTTTGTTTTTTGTTGATTTCTCCTCGTCGATTCTGTAACCTTCGTAGTTGAAAGCTTTTACGTCATTCAAAGTCTTAGCATTGGTCTCTGCACAGAATCTTACGACTAAACCTCTCGCATGCTTGGTGTAAACAACAATTGTTTTGAGTTTTCCGTCTTTCATTTCATAAAAATCAAAATCAATAACCTGGTGATTCAGTTTTTTCCGGTCTACTACTTTTACATATTCATTGCTGGCAAGATTGAGAAGAATTTCATTTTTCTTCATTTCGGAATTGAGCTGTTCTGTTACTTTTTCAGTCCAGAAATCGTACAGATTTTTATTATTTTCAAACTCAAAATTTCTGCCCATTTCCAGACGATAGAGCATTACTTTATCGGAAGGTTTCAGCAAACCGTACAAACCGGAAAGAATTCTGTAGTTTTTCTGAAGATAATCTACCGCATTTTTATCTAAAGTTTTTGCATCAAGACCTCGATAAACTTCGCCTGTGAAAGCAAACATTGCGGGAGTGGACTCTTTTGCAGTAGGTTTAGACTTCCATTTTTGATTTCTCTCCCAGTTTTCATCAGCAAGTTTAGATGAAATTTCCATTAAATCGGAAAGATATTTTGGAGACTTATGCTTTAAATGTGATTGGATTAATTCAGCTTCATTAATGAATTTTGGAGTTGTACTTCTCAAGAATTCTGTTGAATTTTCTACATTCATTAATTTAGCAGGAGAGGTTATAATTTTCATAGATTAAGTAAAGTTAAATGTTTAATATCAATGAAATTCATGATCATCAGTGAAATAAAATCGAACATAAAATGACAGGCTATCAGAATTTTGATATTAGAATAAATTTTATAAAACAGGGCAAATACAATCCCGATAAAGAAAGGTACGACCACCTGACCCACCGTTCCGTAAGTGCTGTGCAAAATTCCGAATAAAAGTGCAGAAACAATCACTCCCAACATCGGGCTGTTGTATATTTTTTCAATTCTTGGCTGAATATATACTCTCATCAACAATTCCTCAATTACTGCTGCGGTAAGAGAAGTAAAAATAATCAGGAAATAATTATTTTTAAACAAAGAACTTAGCTGCACGATTCTTTCGCTGATACTTTCTTTGGTTATAAGCATAATGATTCCATTCAGGAAAGCTCCGCCAATGGCACAAATTAAATATAAAATAATAATGGCTCCAAAATAAAATATCGGAGAATATTTTTTGTCTTCCCAGACAAAAAAAGATCTGTTTTCGATAAAGAAATTGTAAACCAGCACCAAAATCAGAACCAGCCATAAAGAAAGTCTGTTGTAAAAGAAAATCTCGGCTGTTAAAACTTTGGAGTTGAAAAATAAATTAATCAGAGGTATTGAATACAGCATGGATGCCGCAAGCAATACGAAAGTGAGGATAATGCCTAAAGAATATCTTCCGTTCAGACTCATTGTAACAATTGATCTAAATTTCGCCTTTTCCCTGACGGATAATTTCGGGTTCCCCGGAAGTCAAATCTACAATAGTTGAGGCTACATTATCTCCATATCCTGAATCGATCACAATATCAACCAAATGGTCATATTTCTCGGCAATCAGTTCCGGATCGGTAGAATATTCGATAATTTCGTCATCATCTTTGATAGAAGTTGAAGCAATAGGATGTCCCAGTTTTTCAACAATCAACTGCGGAATAGGATGATCGGGAACACGAATACCAATAGTCTTATGATTTTTATAAGCCAAAGGTAAATTTTTATTAGCATCTAAAATAAATGTAAAAGGTCCCGGGAGACGATTCTTCAAAAATCTGAAAACAGAGGTGTCGATCGGTCTTGTAAAATCAGAAAGATGGCTTAAATCATTACAGATAATTGAAAATTTTGCTTTCTCAAGCTTCTGTTTTTTTATCTGAGCCAGCTTTTCCATGGCTTTAATATCAAAAATATTACAGCCTAAAGCGTAAACAGTATCAGACGGATATATAATCAGTCCGCCGTTATTCAGGGTTTTAATAACCTCATTGATAAGGTTTTCCTGAGGATTTTCGGGATAAATTTTCAGAATTTTTGCCATAAACAAATGTACGAATATTTATGTGTAATCAAAGAATATGCCTTTATCTAAAAGGATTGCTTGTAGTTTTGAAATATATTCGTATATTTGCAATCCAATATCGCGGGATGGAGCAGTAGGTAGCTCGTTGGGCTCATAACCCAAAGGTCATCGGTTCGAGTCCGGTTCCCGCTACTAAGTAACGTTTTCGGTAAACGTTTAAAAATATACCGCGGGGTAGAGCAGTAGGTAGCTCGTCGGGCTCATAACCCGGAGGTCGCACGTTCGAGTCGTGTCCCCGCTACTAAAAAAGTGTTTCGATAAACACGGTAAAGATATATCGCGGGATGGAGCAGTAGGTAGCTCGTCGGGCTCATAACCCGAAGGTCATCGGTTCGAGTCCGGTTCCCGCTACTAAGCATAACGTTTTCGGTAAACGTTTAAAAATATACCGCGGGGTAGAGCAGTAGGTAGCTCGTCGGGCTCATAACCCGGAGGTCGCACGTTCGAGTCGTGTCCCCGCTACCAACAGGAGAATCAGAAATGGTTCTCCTTTTTTGTGTCTGAAATTCTGGGATTTTTTAAGTGAAATTACTTTTACAATTAAAATTGTTTAAACGATATTTTTTTAAACTAAATATTATTTTAATAACAAGATTTGGTTTATTAATTGCTCTGGTGATTCTAAAATAATAATTATGGCAGATATTACATTTAGAAAAGAAGATTTTATACAGGATGACCGGAGATATAAAGTAGAAATAGATAGCAGTGTTGGAAAAGGAGTTGATCTCATTGTAGAGAGAGAAGATGGGAATGGAGAATATGAAGTCATTCAGGCAGAAATTATAAGATCTGCAGACGAGAAAATTTTTGTTGCTTGGAGCGAGCCGTTTAACGGTAGAGTCGTCAGCGATGAATACAGACAGTTATAAAAAACTCCCGCTTCACAAAAGAAGCGGGAGTTTTTATTTATAATTTTAAAAACTATTTATTGGCTAACGTTTCAAATGGAGCTAATTTAAAATCTTCAGATTTTACCTGTTCAAAGTAAGAAGATTTGTTGTTTCCTTTCAGTCTTTTTACTGCTTTTGATGCTGCTGCAAAATCGGTATCGATTTTAGTAGCAATTTCTGTAGGTTTGAAGTCTTTCTTCACACTATCGTCTTCTACACCTAAATATCCGTTTTTCTTAGTGATATAGTTGATGAAGTTGTCGTAATTTCCTAAGGTGTTTCTGAAATACTGGGTATGATAATTCATACATTTCGTAGCCGTCTTCGATTTATTGACGATGCAGCTTGCCATATTTCCTTTATACAGATCAAATTCTAAAGCTACTGCGTCATATTCTTTCTTCAAAGCTGTTTTACCGTTGCTAAGAACGGTTGCGTCGCCTTGTGCATCACTTATTTTTTTCAAATGTTCCAAAACCAAAGGAACAGTGTTTTCAATTTTTGTTTTTGCTTCTGTAACCGATCCGAAAACAGAAGAAGTCTGCGCTGATGTCACATTAAAAATCAACAGCATTAAAACAGAAAGTAGAGTATATCTTTTCATTAGAAATTTTTAAAGCACTAAAATAAATATATTTTCTCATTCTGGACATATTCATTTTAATTTTATTTAATAAAAATTAACAAGTTTTAAGAATTTATATTAAAAATTAGGATTTTTCTGATGATTAATTACAACATATTTTATCTCAGTTGAAAATTTAACATATTTTAATATTTTTTAATATGTTGATTTTCAAATACTTATTTGTTTTTAAATTTTATCACTAAAAAAATAGTTGTTCGAATGGAAAATAATTCTACATTTGTATAACTAATTTATTAGTGATAATGATTTTTCATTAACTTTATCACACTAAAAATTAAATTAAACATTATGATCATACAGACCTTAACAAAAGCAGAAGAACAGGTAATGCAGTTTTTGTGGAAACTCGAAAAAGGTTTCCTGAAAGATGTTCTCGATCTCTATCCTGAGCCCAAGCCGCATACCAATACGGTTTCTACCATTTTGAAAGTTCTTAAGGATAAAGAATTTGTAGATTATAATGTATACGGAAGGCAGCACGAGTATTTTCCTTTGGTAACGAAAGAGCAATATTCCGGGAAAACGATGAAGAGTCTGGTAAAGAATTATTTTAAAGGTTCTTATAAAAGTGCCGTTTCTTTTTTGGTAGAAAAAAACGAAATGACCGTTGAAGATCTGGAAATGCTGTTAAATGAACTAAAAAACAAAGACTAATATATGGAAGCTCTTATTTTTTACTTCGGAAAAGTTACCATTTGTTCAGGTGTAATGTTTCTCTACTATCAGTTGTCTTTAAAAGACAAGACATTTCACCATTACAACAGATTTTATCTTTTGTCTGCCATGTTGATCTCAATCTTGCTGCCTCTTATTAAAGTAGAAGATTTTACGATAGAAGTAAGCAATAATCTTTACTTACTCATCAGTAAGATGCAGAATTTTAACGAACAAAAAAACTTACATAATGACCACATTTATTTTAGAATTATTTTTTCAGCTTTGGGATTGGTTTCTCTCTATTTTTTAGGGAAATTCCTCTACGGGATTTTCAGAATCCAGCAACTCAAAAGCCAGTTTAAGAAAGAAAGTTTTGAAGGGGTAAATTTTTACCAGACCAATCTTTCTGAAGCACCATTTTCCTATTTCAGAAACCTTTTCTGGAAGAACTCTATTGTCATTAATTCGGAGGTAGGAAAGCAGATTTTAAAGCATGAAATGGTTCATATTGAACAGAAACACTCTTTCGATAAGATATTTATTGAGATTATCACTTCTGTTTTCTGGTTCAATCCGTTCTTTCATATTATTAAAAAGGAAATCAATTTAATTCACGAATATCTGGCTGATAAAAAAGCCGTAAAACAATCGGACACCAAAGCATTTGCGCAGATGCTTTTAGCAAGCCACTTTTCCGGAAACCAGTTGCCTGCGACCAGTCCGTTTCTAAGTTCAAACCTTAAAAAAAGACTCAAAATGTTACAAAAACCCCAGACAAAATACGGGTATGCGCGAAGAATATTTGCCTTACCGGTTTTATTTACCGTTGCATTTGCTTATATGGTAAATGCCAAAAACAAAGAGATAAAAGAAACCAATATTGAGATTGATAAAGCGGTTGCAGAGATGAAAACAGATACGCTGTCTCCGAAAAATAAAGCCGATCAGATTGTAAAATTACAACAGGAAAAAATTTCGAAAGCCAACGAAAAATTGAAAGTTCAGTCTGAAAAGCTAAAAACATTAAGCGAAAAATCAAAAGAAAAAGCTGCCGAACTCGAAAAAATTACAAAAGAAAAAGGTGAGAAAAGCTATGAATTTGAGTTGAAAGCAAAGGAACTGAATCAACTTTCTAATGAAATGGATAAGATCGCTGAAAGAGATATGCAATTCAGAATTGATTTTGATGAATTGATGAGCAACAGAGACAAAATGTTGGCAAGCAAAGATCCTAAAGTTATTCTGAAAGACATGAGCTTCAAAAGAGTTTTCCCTGATGGAGACAATTATAAAATTAAAGTAAACGGAGAAGATATTGATTTGGAAAAAGTATTCGATTCTAAAGAATTCAAAGAAAATTTCAAGATGAGCGAAGAAAAAATTAAGGCTTTGAAAGATAATTTCGCATCTCCTGAGTTTAAAGAAAAATACGGCAAGATCAATAAGTTTTATCTGAATGGTAAAGATGTTTTTTCGGATTCGGAAGAGTTGAAGAAAATAGCAAAGCAATATTCAGGAAATGGATATAGTTTCTACAACGGAACGAGTAATTTCTCTAAAAAAGAGCTTACTAAAAAAGAAAAAAGAAAGCTTGAAAAATTAAATAAAGAAAGAGCTGAAGCGGAGAAAAAACTTAGAGAAATCCGAAAAGAGCAAAGAGAATTACAAGGAAATCCTTGGATCGTTTCTGTAGATGCACATGCTCCAAAGATGAAATATTATGGAACATCAACCTATACAGAGATTCCGACTCCTCCAAATAGCAAAATACTTTCCAACGGTACTACTTTCAAAACGAATGTGAAAGATATGATTGATGCTAATTCTGATAGTGACTTAAAGATTTTCATCGACGGTAAACTGAGTACAAAACAAGATATGCAAAATATAATTTCAAAAAATATTGAATCCATCAATATTAATAAAACGAAAATCTCAGGTAAAGACACTGGAGAAATTCAGATTAAAACAAAAAAATAAAACAACCTCATGGAAACCATAATCTACTGTCTTAAAGTACTTGTCTGCTCCGGAGTGATGTATGCTTATTACTTATTCTTCCTGAAAGACAAGACCTTTCATCATTACAACAGATTTTATCTTTTGTTATTGGTTGTGGTTTCCCTGATTTTACCGTTGTTAAAAGTTGAATATTTTACAATTGAACTAAACGATAAAGTTTTTTTAATTTTTAATAAGTTTCAAACCTTTACAGAAATAAAAAAATCAGATGATGAAAGTAAATTATTAGATTATATTCCATTTTTAATCTTCATCATTGCGGCTGTTTTAATGACTAAAATTCTTCTTGGAATTATGAAGATCAACCGCCTGAAAAGTAAATTTACCCCGGAAAAAATTAATGGAATTAATTTTTATCAAACCGATTTACATGATGCGCCTTTTTCTTTCTTTAAAAACCTTTTCTGGAAAGACAGCATTATCATACAATCTGATCTTGGAAAACAGATTTTGAAACATGAAATGGTTCACATTGAACAAAAACATTCTTATGATAAGATTTTTATTGAAATCATTTCGTCAGTTTTCTGGTTTAATCCTGTTTTTCATATTATTAAAAAAGAAATCAGTTTAATACATGAATATCTGGCTGATCATAAAGCGGTAAAGAAATCGGATACAAAGACATTTGCTGAAATGCTTTTAGCGAGCCATTTTTCAGGGAATATATTGCCGGGAACAAGCCCGTTCCTTAATTCAAATCTTAAAAAAAGACTCAAAATGATACAAAAACCAAAGACAAAATATGCGTATGCAAGACGTTTTTTTGCACTACCGATCATGTTTTCTGTTGCATTCGCTTATATGGTAAATGCTAAAAATAAGGAAATAGAAAAGCAGAACGAGCAAATAGAAACCATTGCTGATTTTATAAATAATAAGGAAGAGAGTTTATATTCAAAAGATACTTTAGCTGACAATGAAATTACTGAATATAAGACCAATGATATTTTCATTTTTGATGGCAAGAAAATAAGCCAGGAAGATTTTTTGCAGAAAAAAAATGAACTTGAAAATAACAATAACTACTATTTTACAGCTAATAAAAATTTTTTAGATAAAGGTTTACCGGTTATTTATGTTGGCGGAAAAAATAAAAATGTAAAAAAAGACGATCAGTTTATCGGGAAAATTGTTGCTGTTGTCTGGGATACTCCCGCTGCCGAAAAAATAAAATATGATTCTAAAGCCAACGATATTCCTTTTGAAGAACAGTTGAAAAATGCAGATGAAAAAGCTTTGTATATCATCAATTCTGATCTGGTAAGCAAAGAGAATTTTGAAAAATATTATACTCAGAATAAAGATAAGGTCGCATTTAGTTCAAGCTCTCACCTGATGAATGATAAAGATCACTGGGTTTTCGGAGAAAGAGAACAATGTGGTGTTTTTCAGGTACATGACTTATCAGAAATGAATGAAAAAAATGCTGAGAAATTTCATCAATTGGTAAAAAAAATCAATCCGAAATGGTATTACGAGCAATATATCAATCAAAAGTACACCGCCCGTGAGAATGAAAGAAAAATACAGAATGGTGAAAAGGAAAATATAGGAAAAGTAAGTGTAGAAGAAGTAAAAGTTTCTTCTAATAAAAGAGATTATGATAAAGAACCTTTAACCCAAACTGAAATTAATGAACTGAGAGAAGATGCGAAAAAACTTCAGGCTAAAGTAGAGAAACAATCTCAGATAGAAAGAGCTAATATGATTATTTTCAAAGCGGATATTATTGCTTCTTATGTTACAAATAAAGAGGTACCTCCTGCAAAAGATTATAGTAACAATACAGCAATAAAAACCAATAACATGGTAATGCCTTTGGTGGATGGTAAGTTTTTTATTGATGGAAAAGAATATTCAAAAGAAGAAATAAAAAATTATATGAAAGGTTTTGAGGAAGATATGTTTAATAAAACTACTGCTTCATCAAAAGCACCTTTCAGATCTGTAAAAATGTACAGAACTCCTTATGGAGATAAAGGTTTTTCAAGATTGGATAAAGTAGAATTTTTCACAAAATAAATTTTAATGAAACTAATAACCATTTTTACTATATTCCTAATTAGCATCGGAACGCAGGCGCAGAATAAACGTTTTACTTACGAATATAAGTTTATTCCCGACTCAACCAATGTTTCAGAGGTGAAAACTGAAATGATGAATCTCGATACTTCACCTTCAGGCTCTAAATTTTACAGCTACACGGTTTATCATTCGGATTCTATTGCCAAAATCGATTTAGAAAAACAATTGGCTGCAACGGGAATGATCAATATTAAAGCTGATTCCAGAAAAGGCTTGGTAAGATACACGGTATCTAAAAAATATCCTAAATATGAAATCTTTCTTCACAACAGACTTTTAATGGATAAATACAGAATTGCAGATGATAGACCTATTAATTGGAAGATCAGTTCAGACAAACAGAAATTTGGAGAATGGAATGTACAGAAAGCAGAAGCAGATTTTGCCGGAAGACACTGGATTGCATGGTTTACAACGGAAATTCCTATTCAGGACGGACCTTATAAATTCCGCGGACTTCCTGGGCTTATCATAAAGCTGGAAGATCAGACAAAATCCCATATTTTTACATTACAAGGGATTAAAAATATAAATTCGATTCCGAATGATGTTTTCGACTCAAAAGAAATTGCAATCAATTTAAAACAATACGATAAACTGATAAAAGACTATGAAAATGATCCTACAAAAGGCTTAAAACAAATGCAGATGGGCGGAATGACCATGATTATGAAAGATGGTACGGGTAGTCAAATGAAAGGTCAGGAAGAACGGCTAAAAGCCAATATAAAAAAGGATAATAATAGAATAGAACTTAATACAACGAAATAAGATGAAAAAAATATCTTTACTAATGTCTTTGATGATCGGTTTTTGTGCTTTTGCGCAAAACAGATTTTTTTACGATTACAAATTCATTCCGGACTCTACCGACAGATCCAAAGTTCTGAATGAGGTAATGCTTCTGGATATTGATAAAACAGGCTCAAAATATTACGGTCAGCAAAAATTTATTGCTGACTCTACTTCCCGGGCTGATCTGGAAAAACAGCTGAAATTAAGTCCGAATAATATCAGCATGAACAGAAGAGATAAACCGGGACAGGTAAATTATAAGGTTACAAAAGAGTATCCTGATTTCAAAACCTATCTGTTTACAAATATTTCTTCCGACAGCTATAAAGTTGAAGAAGATAAAAAACCGGAATGGAAAATTCTTCCCGACAAACAGAAAATAGGAGAGTATAATGCCCAAAAAGCAACTACAAAATATGGTGGAAGAGAATGGACGGCGTGGTTTTCAACTGATCTTCCGTTTCAGGACGGTCCTTACAAATTTTACGGGCTTCCCGGTTTGATTGTTAAAATTGAAGATAAAACAGGTTCGCATTCTATGACGCTTGTCGGGAATAAAACCATTCAGTCTACCGTAACGAAGGAGCTCGATCTTCCTCAGGGAATTCAGCTTTATGGAATGGGAGGAAAGGAAATCGAGATCAATAAAGCCCAGTTCAAAAAAGTTTGGAAAGCCTACAAAAATGATCCTACAAAGAATATGCGCGAAATGATGTCGAAAAATTCGGACACCAACAGAATTGTATTTAAAACAAAAACTACGGATGGAAGAGAAATTTCAGACCCTAATCAGGTATTCAGAGAAATGGAAAAGAATGCAAAAGAAGGCTTCAAAAAGAACAATAATTCTATAGAGCCGGAATTGTATAATTAGTTGTTGGGTTTTAGTTGTTAGTTTTTAGATTAATTTGATTCAACATATGAAAAATAGACTATTAAATTTTTTCAGAAACTGTAAAATCTCATTCATAATAAAACAAGCGAGGAAAAATTCTCCGCTTGTTTTTATTTTAACTTTAATTAATCTTATTTTTTTCCAGTTAACCACTGATCCTGAAGTTTTTGCTCTGCAGGAGTAGGATTGGCTTTAAACTGAAGTGTTTCCATCGTGATTTTATCTAAAATTGCTTTTCCTTTCAAATCAATTTTATCCATTTTATCACCATTTTTACGAAGAACGGTTACTGTAACGTTTTGTCCTTCTTTGATCGATTGCGCGTAGGCAATAAATTCCTGTGCATTCTGAATGTTAATTGTTTTTCCGTCTAAAGCAACTACTTCATCTGTAATTTTATACCCGATGCTTTTCGAAAAAGGAGAAAGTGCAGAATGCTCATCAAATACAAAAGCATTATTTTTCTCGTTATAGCCTGTTTGGGTAGGATCTTTTATAAACCAGAAAATCGGCGGCGTTTCCTGCTTGCTGATTTCAACACCTACCTGACTCAGGTATTCTGCATACGGAGTCGGCTGACTTCCCGCAATATATTTGTTATAAAAATCTTTTACCTGAGGATATCCTGTAATGGTTACCAGTTCATCAATTAATTTATCATCTTTAAATGGTTTATTTTCACCAAATCTTTGAGACAGTTTTCGGATCATATCACGATACCCCATTTCTCCGTTTGATAATTTTCTCAGCTCAATATCAAGACACATGGTAAGAAGTGCTCCTTTTTCATAAACATTTCTGTACTGATCTTTATACTGATCCTGAAGAATGTTTTTACTCATCACCGTAAAAGGCATGGTGTCATTATAGCTTTTAGAGTTTTTGATTTTGTCACTGATTCTCTGTAAAAACTGATCTTTGGTGATCAAACCCTCCTGAATTTGAAATAAATTGGCAAAATATTCGGTTCCGCCTTCATACATCCAAAGATGCTGAGACATTTTCGGATCTGCATAATCGAAATAATGAATTTCTTCAGAATGCGTCTTTAAAGGATTTACCGTATGAAAAAACTCGTGAGAAACTACGTCTACGATCGATTCATCAATGGCTTCTTTCGGCATCATCTCATGCAGAACAACACTTGTCGATTCATGATGTTCCAATGCTCCGAAACCTTTGATCTGCGGACCTTGAGTTCCTGCAAGATAAAGCATGATCGCATATTTTTTATTGGTATTCATGTCTCCCAAAAACTTCTTCTGAGCAACCACCATTTTTTCTAAATTATCTTTAAAATCTGCCGCTTTATATTTTCCGGTCGGTGAATAAACGCCCAAAACCAAATCCATTCCTCCAGCGTTGAAGGTGATATAATCGGGTTTTGAATACATTAATGGAGAATCTGTCAGTTTAGCATAGTTCGCTAATGTGAAAGTATCTGTTGCTTCAGATTTATCCTGATCAACCAAAGCTGTCGTTCCATAGAAATCATTAGGCTTCTGAATCACCAACTGATACGGAACATCCTGCATATTGTCGATATAACCTACAAAACCATGGGTATTGATTAAATAAACTTTCCCTTCCTCGATGTCAGTTCCGGAAGGTGAAAATACGGCTTTATGTTTATCTGTTTCGTTTTCTTCATCAAAACTGTCGTTAACGAAATACGTGATTTTGGTTAAAGCTTTTGCGTTTTTCAATGAATAGGTATTGTCATTTACTTTGGTAAAAGCCAACTCTTTTCCTTTGTTATCTAAAAATTTTATTCCTTCTACAAATCTTCCGTAATCATCTACAGAATATGTTCCGGGAACCGTTTTTGGAAAATGAAACTTCACATCATTTGATTTCATTTTCGGAAATTCCATCGTTACGGCAACTTTATCGTCTTTTACATTGACCAGATCAATGTTTGTTTTGATCGACTGTGCCTGAACGAAAGCTACAGCCAGAATTCCTAAGCTTATTGCTATTTTTTTCATTAGGTTTAATTTATAGATAAGTAGTTGACATTAAATTGAATTTGTTACAGAAGTTTCTATGAAAAATTATTTTTTCTTTAAAAAATTTTCTACTTCAGTAAAGTAGTCAGAACCGTAATACTTCAAAAATTCTCCGTTTGGCTTTAGAATGAAAAATGCTCTACAATTTTCTTTCAGATTAAAAACAGTTTGATCGAAAAAGCCAGAATCCTGAATGAAATTTTTTCTTTTTTCAAACCTTTCTTTGTTCAATGATTCTTCTGTGAAGACGAAAAAGTCAGTCGCATCATATTTTTTACTCATTCGTGATGAAATATTAATAGAATTGTCAATCACTGTTTGGGCATCTTTCTCAATGAGACCATATTCATAACAATTTTTTCCATACTGGTAAAAATTAATAAGCACTGATTTTTTTTCATCAATTTCTACTTTTAACTCATTAACAATTAAAGTTCTGATTTGTATTAATTGCTCAGAATCTAATTTACCATGAAATTTTTTGCGGCTTAATGAATAGCTTTCATTAAATTTTGTATTTACTTTCTCATGTTTCTTTTGTGCATTACAAGTAAAAAAGAAATTCAATATAATAATTGATGATAAAAACTTTAATTTCATATGTGTTTTAGTTAACTTTCTTATATCTGATATAATAATTCTTGTTAAACCATACCGGATTTGAATTTTTAAGCTTTAAGCTTTGCCATGATTCAGTCGGAGAAATTATCTCATCAGCAAATCTTATCGGAAGATTCAGATTTTGTACGGCATTGGTATAGCGGTATTTTAATTCATTTCCATTTTGAGAGTATTCCAGAACAGGAACATCAACAGTTCTTAAATATTGATTGAAAACAGTCGAAAAATCAAATCCAGCCTTCTCGGAAATGTATTTCTCCACTTGTTCGGTTGTAACGGTCTGATGATAAAAATCTTTATTCAAACCTCTCAGAATCTGTCTGAATTTTACATCATCATTGATGATTTGTCGCATTGTGTGAACCATACTTGCACCCTTTGCGTACATATCGCCACTTCCTTCGTTTCTCACGCCATATTTCCCGATGATAGGAACATCATTTAATATATTGTTTTGAATTCCCTGCGCATACAGATCCCCTGCCTTTTTGTGGATATAGCTTTCTGAGAAAAGAACTTCAGAATAATTGGTAAATGCTTCATGAATCCACATATCTGCCTGATCTTTTGCGGTAATACTGTTGGCAAACCATTCGTGTCCGCTTTCATGGATGATGATGAAATCCCATTGTAATCCGACGCCTGTTTCTGAAAGATCTCTTCCCAAATACCCATTCTGATACCCATTTCCATAGGCAACATTACTTTGATGCTCCATTCCCAAGTGCGGAGATTCAACCAATTTGTAAGAATCTTCATAAAATGGATACGGTCCGAACCAATATTCAAAAGATTTCAACATCGGTTTTACCTGCTGAAACTGTTTTTTTGCTTTATCTAAATTATAGTCTAAAACCCAATAGTCAAGGTCTAATTTTCCTTTTTCTCCTTCATAAGAATCTTTAAAATTCACATATTTTCCAATACTTGGAATGATAGAATACGCATTGATCGGATTTTTAACTTCCCACGTAAAAATGTTCTTGTTGTTTTCTGTTTTTTTGTTAATTAATCTTCCATTTCCGACACCAACTAAATCTTTAGGAGTAATAATTTTCATTACAATTCCCGAATCGGGTTCATCACTCCAGATGTCTTTGGTTGGTAACCAGACAGATGCTCCAATCCCTTCGTCGGCAACACTTATCCACGGATTTCCTTTTTCATCGTTTTTAAAAATCCAGCCTCCGTCCCAAGGTGCATTTTTAGCAATGACGGGATTCCCGGAATACATTACATCAATTGTATATTTTTCTCCTTTTTTAAAAGATGTATTGGCAGATATGAAAATAAAATCTCCCTCTCTTTTAAAATTACCGATCGTGGGAAAGCTGCATTTAATTTTATCTGCTTTCATAGGTTGTTGCAGATCAATCTGAAAAACAGGGTTTTTTATGTCTTTTAGAATTTCAAAACTTATTTTGTTGTTTCCTTTAATGCTTTTCTGTTCGAAATCCGGTTCTACAGACAAATCATATTTTTTCACATCCCAAAAATTTCGGAATTGGGTATTTGAACCCTTTAAAGTATCTTCTTTGGTAAATGTTTTATTCTGCTCAAAAAATTGCCCGAAAGCAATGCAGGAAATCAATAAAAGCGAGTGTGAAATTTTTTTCATTTGGTGATGAAATTAGACTTTCGTCAAAATTAAAGAATATTATTAATAATAATCGAGTTTTATTAATGATGTTAATGTTTACGGCGCAAAAATCGAAGATTTTTGCGCCGTAAACATTTTATTGAAGTGAAAAGTAATGCTAAACTTTCTGCACCGCAGCTTCTCTTTTCTGAACTTTTTTGTAGGTGTAACCACACATTATAATACTGAATTCATATAATAAAAGTAATGGTAAAGCCGCCATAATCATGCTTAAAACATCTGCAGGAGTAATAATTGCAGCAACCACCATTATCAAAACAATAGCATGTCTTCGATATGTTTTCATGAATTTAGGATTGAGAATTCCGATGTTGGTTAGGAAATAAATAAGAACCGGAAATAAAAATACAACGCCCATTCCCAAAACCACCTGCAGAAACAGTGTAGTATAATCACTCAAATCATACAGTGGAATAATAATATCTGAAATTTTAAAGATAACCCCAAAATTGACTGCAAAAGGTAAAATCAGGAAATATCCGCATAAAACTCCGGTCATGAATAAAATCCAAACCGAATTAATAATGAAAATTGAGTTCTTTCTTTCATTCGGATGCAAAGCCGGACTGATAAATCGCCATAATTCCCATACAGTGTAAGGAAAAGCAGCGACAATTCCACCAAAAATAGAAACCGCCATCATTACATTAAACTGTTGGTAAAGCCTTTGCACACGCACCGGAAATTCATCAGGCAAGGTAATGCTGTCTTCACCCAAAAGCCATCTTGAAAAATCATTCACCAGTTTGAAAGTCGGGAAATCGTTTCGGGTCGGCCCAAAGAAAATATGATCCATAATCCAGTTGATATTAAAACCAACCAAAATCGCAGCCACAATGATTGCAATAATAGAGCGGATCAAATGACCTCTCAATTCGCCAATATGTCCCCAAAAAGACATGTCTTTATCTTCGCTCACAGATAATTTTTTAAAGTTTCAAATTTAGAGAAAAAGTTTGTTATTCGTGATTCGAGCTACAAGTTTCGAGTTATTAATTTAATTCTATTGATTTACTATTATAAAACACGTATCAGGTAACACGTATCTCCAATTAATTAATTCCTTCATCCAGTAATTTATGCAGATCAATAATTCCGAAATATTTTCCGTTTTCGGTTACAATAAGCTGTCCGATATTATTGTCTTTCAGAATTTTCATCGCTTCTTTTGCCAATGCGTTTCTCTCGATCGTTTTAGGATTTGCAGACATAATATCTTTCGCCAGAACTTTAGAAATATCATCACCCTTCATCAGCATTCTCCTTAAATCTCCGTCTGTAATTACTCCGATAATATTGCTTTCGTTTGTAACAACGGTGATTCCGTGTCGTGAGCTGCTTATAGAAATGATAACATCCTTTACCGTATCATTTTCTGTAACTTCGGGTTTCTGGGAAGAAAGAAAATCATCTACTTTTGAAATCAGGTTTTTACCTAAGCTTCCACCCGGATGAAATTTAGCAAAATCATTGGCTTTAAATTCATTCATTTCCATTAAAGCAATTCCCAAAGCATCACCAAGAGCCATCTGTAGCGTAGTAGAGCTTGTTGGCGCCAATTTAATCGGGCAGGCTTCCATGTCAACATGAGTGTCTAAAATTACATCTGAAAATTCCGCCAGCTTACTTTTTCGATTTCCGGTCATACCGATCAATGCAGAAGAATAATCTTTTAAATAAGGAATTAAATTGACAATTTCCGGAGAGTTTCCCGAATTGGAAATGCATAAAACAACATCCTGCTTCTGGATCACCCCCAAATCACCATGAATAGCTTCCGATGCATGCAAAAATTGTGATGGTGTACCCGTAGAATTCAACGTTGCAACGATTTTATTCCCGACATGAGCAGATTTTCCGATTCCTACGATGATGAGTTTTCCTTTTGTGGAATGAATAATTTCTACTGCTTTTACAAATTCGTCACCGATTCTTTCTTTCAATTTTTCAAGCTCAGAAATTTCTATGGTCAATGTATTTTTTGCAATTGAGATGATGCTGTCTCTATTCATTGTTATATCGTAATTAGAAAGCAAATCCTTAAAGATTTCAATTTATATTTAATATAAATAGATGTGTTAAAAAAATCTACTGTTTTTATTTTAGCTAAAAATTTTTTATCTTTGGATAAGATGCAAATTTAGCAATACAAAATTAGATGAGCGCAAAAAATGCCAATTTATCGAGCGAATTAAAAAAATACTTTGGGTTTTCTACTTTCAAAGGACAGCAGGAAGAGATCATCAAAAATCTCTTAGATGGAAAAGATATTTTCGTTCTAATGCCTACAGGGGGCGGTAAATCACTCTGTTACCAGCTTCCGGCTCTCATTTCTGAGGGTACTGCGATTGTCGTTTCCCCATTGATTGCGCTGATGAAAAATCAGGTAGATGCAGTCAACGGATTATCTTCAGAAAGCGGGGTTGCCCATGTTCTTAATTCATCTCTTAACAAAACCCAGACCAAACAGGTTTTTGATGATATAAAAAGTGGAAGAACCAAGCTATTGTATGTAGCTCCCGAATCATTAATTAAAGAAGACTATCTGGAATTTTTTAAAGATGTGAAAATCTCGTTCTTTGCTATTGATGAGGCGCACTGTATTTCAGAATGGGGACATGATTTCCGACCTGAATACAGAAATTTAAAACAGATTATCGATAAAATTGCAGATGTTCCTGTTATCGCTTTAACGGCGACTGCAACCCCGAAAGTACAGGATGATATTCAGAAAACTTTAGGAATGACTAATGCTTTGGTTTTCAAAGAAAGTTTTAACAGAGCCAATTTGTTCTACGAAGTAAGACCAAAAGTCAATATCGATAAGGAAATTGTAAAATTCATTAATAAAAACAAAGGAAAATCAGGTATTGTTTACTGTTTAAGCCGAAGAAAAGTGGAAGAATTTGCACAGCTTCTTCAGGTAAACGGAATCAATGCACTTCCTTATCACGCAGGTTTAGACCAGAAAATAAGAGTTGCCAACCAAGATAAATTCTTGATGGAAGAAGCTGATGTAATCGTTGCAACAATTGCTTTCGGAATGGGGATTGATAAGCCGGATGTACGTTTTGTAATCCACTATGACTTCCCAAAATCTCTGGAAAGTTATTACCAGGAAACTGGTCGTGCCGGTCGTGATGGCGGAGAAGGATATTGTCTTGCCTTCTATGATCCTAAAGATATTGAAAAATTGGAAAAGTTTTTGGCTCAAAAGCCTGTTTCCGAGAGAGAGATCGGTTTGCAGCTTTTGAATGAAGTCGTTGGTTATGCCGAAACTTCAATGAGCAGAAGACAGTATATTTTGTATTATTTTGGTGAAAGTTTCGATCCTGTGAATGGTGAGGGAGCTATAATGTGTGACAACTCATCAAATCCTCCAAAGCTGAAAGATTCTACAAATGATCTTATAAAAGCGCTTGAGCTCATCAACGATACGCAGGAGAAATTTAAGTCTAAAGATTTAATATCTGTGATCACAGGCAAAGAAACTGCGGTAACCAAATCCTATAAGTTGGAGCAAAACCCTTATTTCGGTTTCGGAAAATCTGAAAACGATAACTATTGGAAATCAATTTTAAGACAAGCAACAGTTCAGAATTTTTTACAAAAAGATATTGAAACGTATGGTGTTTTAAAAATCGCAGAAAAAGGGAGAAAAGTTTTAAGCGGAGATTTTAAAGAACCTTTCCTTATTGCTGAAGACCGTGAATTTGACCTCTCACAAACCAAAGCAGAGAGCGATCAGGTGCAAATGCAGTCGAGTGGAGGTTTAGACCAGAATTTATTTACACTGCTTAAAGAGCTTAGAAAAAAGGTCGCCAAAAAACACGGAATTCCACCTTATACGGTTTTCATGGATCCGAGTTTGGAAGATATGACTGTTCAATATCCGGTTTCCGTTGACGAAATTGCAAAAATATACGGAGTAGGAGAAGGTAAGGCTAAAAAATATGGTAAAGAATTCGCTGATTTTATTGCCCAATATGTTGAAGATAACAATATAGAGCGAACTCAGGATATGGTTTTGAAGCAGGTTGCCAATAAATCAAGCCATAAAGTTTTTATCATCCAGAGCACCGATAAAAAGATTGATCTGGAAGATATTGCAAAAGCCAAAAATCTTTCGATGGATGATCTTCTGAAAGAAATGGAACGAATCGTTTATCAGGGAACAAAGTTGAATATCGATTATTACATTGAAGATAATTTTGATGAAGATATTGTAGACGGTTTCATGGAATTCATGAACGAATCTGAAAGCGACAGCATGAAAGTTTTGTTGGATGAATTCGGTGATGAATTGTCTGATGAGGAGGTTAGAATGCTGAGAATTAAATTTATCAGCGACGTTGCCAACTAAATTTTAAATCAGCTCAAAATGGAAAACCCAATTCATGAAGCGAAAAAAGAGCTTATTCAGTGGATCAAAGAGATGAATGATCTTGAAGATCTTGCAGAATTACTTGAAATCAAGAATAAAAGAACTGCTGTTGATAAAGTCGCTGAACACCAGGCTGAGTATGCTGTAAAAGATGATTTTGATGAAAGATTTGCGAAAGGAATCCCACATGATGAAATGAGAAGAAGAACGAGAGAATTTATTAAAAATTTGCCTTGGAAGAAATAATTGTCTACAAGGATAGATTTGAAAATGAAATTGATAAGTTATTTGAAGTTTTATTTGTGAATGAATATTTTGGTTTTGAGAATTCTGCTTTGAATTATGTAGAGAAAATTTATGATTTCATTAAAAGTAATATTTCAAGACCTATCAATAGAAATTCACCATTGGCTTATCAGAAATTTGGCAAAAAGTTTATAAAATATAAAGCAAATAATAATACTTCTTGGTATATATTTTTTGATCAGAAAGGAAATAGATTTTTAGTAAACCACATCATAAATAACCACTCTCAAGATTTTCCTGAGTTGTTTTAAATGATTAAATTTATCATCAACTAATTTTTCAGGATGAATAAGAAAATTTCGGTCATATTTATTCTGCCGGATCTCGAAACCGGAGGTGCAGAAAGAATCATTACCACCATAGCAAATCATCTCTCAAGAGATCGTTTTGAGCCTAAGATTTTGCTTCTTCGCAAACAAGGCGGCTATCTTGATTTTCTTAAAAAAGATGTTGAGATTATCGATATCGATACCGAAAGAATAAGACATTCTCTGAAACCAATCCTCAAAGAAATTTACAAAAGGAAACCTGATATCGTTTTTTCAGGTTTTGGTGAAGTAAATGCTTATTTATCTTTATTTATCAAGCTTTTTCCGCGTACAAAATTTATTGCAAGAGAAACGAATGTGGTTTCTAAGCATGTGACGAGAAAAGAGATTAAGTTTTTCTACAGTTTTTACAATAATTATCAGCAGATCATTGCGCAAAGCGATGATATGAAGCAAGATCTTATTAGTAATTTTAATATTAAACAGGATAAAATTATTAAAATAAACAATCCCGTAGATTTTGATTTTATTGAAAACAAACTTAGGATTTCACAAAAACCTGAGTGTTTTAAACTTAATTATAAAAATGTAGTGGCGATAGGTAATTTATCCGCCAGAAAAGGTTTCGATAATCTGCTGAAAGTTTTCTCGAGGCTTAAAAACGAAAAAATTCTTCTGCATATTTTAGGTGATGGTAAAGACCGTGAAATTCTTTATCAGATGAAAGATTTTTTAGGTCTCAAAAATGTTTTTTTTCATGGCCGACACGAAAATCCTTATCAGTTTCTGAAATTTGCCGATCTTTTTATTCTTTCCTCAAGATATGAAGGTTTTCCCAATGTTTTGTTGGAAGCCGGAGCTTGCGGAACGTATTCCTTAGCGAATAATTGTCCGGGAGGAATTAATGAGATTATTCAGCACAATACCAACGGTGAGATTGCCGATATAGAAAATCATGAAGACTTTTCGCAGAAGATCATGACGCTTCTGCACAGAGATTATGATGCTGAATCTATAAAAAACTCTATCAAATCGCGATTTTCAAAAGAAATTATTTTAGATCGGTATGAGAAAATTTTATTGGATTTGATGAAGAAATAATCATCTTTAATTTTCTTAAATTTGAGCTCGTAAAAATTCAAAAAAATTATTTTTTCATTCATGAATAAAGTTCAAAAGCTGGGATGCATCTGCGAAAAACCTGAATTTCATCATACAGATTACAGAGAATCATTAATAGGTATTGATAAAACAAACGGAAGATATGCTGATGTAAGTCTTTTGCAATGTAAACTCTGCCAAAGAATCTGGATTAAATATCAAGTTGAATTTGAAAGTTTTTCAAAATCCGGAAGATGGTACAGAGGGATTATTTCAAAAAAAGAAGCGAATGCAATGGCTCCTGAAAATGCAGTAGAGTATCTGGAAAATATTGACTGGTACATTTACGGTGGTTCTTACTTTGAAAGTACAGGGAATTTTGGGCAAGGAAAATTAAATGTTGATTTATAATCTAAGCTTAAAACCAAGAGATCTATTGAAGATATTCTTATTAATTTTAAACTTAAAAATGTTTTCCATTAAGTAAACTTCCATCTTCAAGCTTCCATCTCCCTACTCTCAAAAACTTGATAAAACTCACTTGGGTGCGTGGTAATTAATCAGTAAATTTGTAAGGATTAATCAACTGAATAATAAATAAATTAAAATATAAAATGAGTCAATTTGATGTTACCGTAATCGGTTCCGGTCCTGGAGGTTATGTAGCGGCTATCCGCGCTGCACAATTAGGTTTCAAAACAGCAATTATTGAAAAATATTCTACGTTGGGCGGAACTTGTCTTAACGTTGGATGTATTCCTTCAAAAGCACTTTTAGACAGCTCTGAACATTTTGAAAATGCAAAACATAATTTCGAAAACCACGGAATTATCATCAACGAGCCAAAAGCAGATATCGCAAGAATGATTGCGAGAAAAAACGAAGTAGTAGAGCAAACTACAAAAGGAATCAACTTCCTGATGGACAAAAACAAAATCACTGTTTTTGAAGGTCTTGGAAGCTTTGAATCTGCTACTCAAATTAAAGTGACTAAAAACGACGGTTCTTCTGAAACGATCGAATCTAAATATACAATTATTGCAACAGGTTCTAAACCATCATCTTTACCTTTCATCACTTTAGATAAAGAAAGAGTGATTACTTCTACTGAAGCTTTGAATTTAAAAGAAATTCCTAAGCATTTAGTAGTAATCGGTGGTGGTGTAATCGGTCTTGAATTAGGTTCAGTTTATCTAAGACTAGGAGCTCAGGTTACTGTAGTTGAATTTATGGATAAAATCATCCCTACAATGGATGGAGCTTTAAGCAAGGAATTGACTAAAGTTCTTAAAAAACAAGGAATGAAGTTTATGCTTTCTACAGCGGTTTCAGCAGTGGAAAGAAACGGAGATTCTGTAAAAATTACAGCGAAAGATAAAAAAGGAGAAGAAGTTACGGTTGAGGGAGATTACTGTTTGGTTTCTGTTGGAAGAAGACCTTTCACAGACGGTCTTGCTCTTGAAAAAGCAGGTGTTGAATTAGACGAAAGAGGAAGAATCAAAACCAATGATCATTTACAGACAAACGTTGCAAATATTTATGCTATCGGAGATGTAATCAAAGGAGCGATGTTGGCTCACAAAGCTGAAGAAGAAGGAGTTTTTGTTGCTGAAACTTTGGCTGGGCAAAAACCTCACATCAATTATAACTTAATTCCTGGAGTTGTTTACACATGGCCTGAAGTTGCCGGAGTTGGTAAAACTGAAGAGCAACTGAAAGAGGAAGGTGTAGCTTACAAAATCGGAACTTTCCCAATGAGAGCTTTAGGAAGAAGCCGTGCAAGTGGAGATGTTGATGGTTTGGTGAAAATTATCGCTGATGAAAAAACGGATGAGGTTCTTGGTTTCCATATGATTGGAGCAAGAGCTGCAGATTTGGTTGCTGAAGGTGTAATGGCAATGGAATTCCGTGCAAGTGCAGAGGATATTGCAAGAAGTTCTCACGCTCACCCTACTTATGCAGAAGCTGTAAAAGAAGCTGCTTTGGATGCTACAGGGAAAAGAGCGCTTCACATGTAAGAAAAAATGAAAAGTTTAAAAGCTAATTTTTGGCAGATATATTTAAAAGAGAAGTTTCGGCTTCTCTTTTTTTGTTTGAATTTCGCTTGGATTCAATATTTTGAACAAGGTTAAAGCAATGAATTTTAAACTTTATTTTAATAGAAATTCTCGGTTTTTGGCATGAAAATAGAGCACGACTTCATTATAAAGTGAAATCATTATGAAAAGAATATTTACAGTTTGTGCGATCTTTTCCGGGCTATTATTTTTTGCGCAGGAAGCAGGAAAAGCAGGAGAACTTTTGAAAAACGAGGCTTCAAAAAGAGAAATGGAATCGTCTAAAATAGAAAGACTAAATTCACAAAATAACAATTCCGGAAATTCGGGATTTAGAAATCCGACGAATCAGAATAATCAAAACAAAAGACCTGCGAATCCAAATTATCAGTGGAATCAGAATTACGGTTATGCAGAAGTTTTTCTGAGAATTCCAGAACAAGGGCATTTCTCTGTTGAACTGGCAGATCAGATGATTGCTACTCATTCAGGTAGATACAGATTCTTTGACCTTCCATCGGGAAGAATTCCTATTTCAATTTATGATAACGGATTTTTAGTTTACAGAACAACTTTAAATGTGAGAAACAACAGCAGAATGGTTCTTGATTTTTTCACAAACGAAGGGCTGTATTTATTAGATTCTTATCCGATTCAAAACGATTATTATGGTTTTAATAACTGGAATGACGTTTGGAATGATCCTTATGCAAATTCAGGTAACAACGGTAATGTTAATTATCCGAATGTGATGGATCATCAGACTTTCCAGCAATTTATGTCTGCCATGAAAAAAGATGCATGGTTTGATGATAAGAAAATTGCATTCATCAATCAGCAAGGTCGTCATGCGATGTTTACTTCGGAACAGATTAGTATTTTGGTAAAAGATTTGAGTTTTGATAAAAATAAAATTGCTTTGGCCAAATCACTATTTTCAAAATGTGTCGACAAGCAAAAATATTTTATCGTTGGTGATGCATTAGATTTTGAAAGCAGCAGACGAGATTTGATGTATTATATATCTAAAAATTAAAAATTTTTATTAATTCCGTTTTTTTACTCATTGTTTTTAACCGCAAAAGAAACAAAAGACTTTATGGCAATTTATATTGTTCAAAAGCTGGCAAAAATAAATGAACATTTACATTTGTAGATTTTTTGTAATTTTTTTCAATCATATCTTTTGTTGCTTTTGTGGTAAAACTCTACACAATATTTTTTTATTAAAGATAAAACTCATTTACTCTAACACTCTCCGACTCAAAAACCCTGAAAACGCTCCAACTTATTTTCTTACCTTTGCATCCTAAATTTATCATTAATGCAACTCGGAAAAACTCAGACTTTAAAAATTTCAGAAAAAAATAATTCAGGATGGATCTTGACAGACGAAACGGGCGAAAAGGCTTTTTTGTCTAAAGTTTTCATTCAGGATGAAAAAGAAGAAGGCGATGAAGTTGAGGTTTTCGTTTATCAGGATGATAACAAACTGAAGGCTACAACAGAAATTCCGTTGGCTGAAGTAGGAGAATTTGCGGTAATGAATTGTGTACAAAGTCTTCCGAGCGGTGCTTTTATGGACTGGGGAATTATCAAAGATTTGTTTATCCCATACAAACAGCAGAAATCTAAAATCATTGAAGGTAAAAGATATCTTGTTTACCTTTATGTGGATGAAGCTCTGGAATTGATTACCGGAACAACGAAGTTCAAAAGAAATCCGCAATATCAGGATTTACCTTTCCAGAAAGGAGATAAAGTGGATTTGTTGATGATGAACGAAAGCGAATTAGGATGGAATGTCGTGATCAATAAAAAATACATCGGCTTGATTTATTCTTCAGATGTTTATAAAAAGTTGTACCCTTTATCTGAAGAAGAAGGTTATATCAAGGAGATTCGGGAGGATGGTAAAATTGATGTTTCTCTTCAACCTCAGGGTTTTGAAAATATTGATGAATTCAAGCAGAAAATTCTTAATAAATTAGAAGAAAATTTCGGCTTGCTGCATCTTTCAGACAAATCTTCTCCAGAAGAAATAAAAGATGAATTGCAGATGAGTAAAAAGAACTTCAAGAAAGCTTTAGGCGGTTTGTATAAAGATAAAATCGTCGATATTTTGGAAGATAAAATAAGACTGATTTAGAATTTACCTCTCAAATAAAATTTGAATCCCGAACAATTGTTCGGGATTTTTTTGTGATAAATATCATTCAAAAATCATTAATTATTTTGTTTAACAATTTTGTCAAAACAAATGTTTGATATATATTTGCACAAATTTGTTTAACAAAAATGTCAAATCAAGCAAAAAAAGACCAAACCCAGGAGTTAATTAAGGAAACCACAAAGAATCTATTCTTCGTGAAGGGGAAATTTGATGCTACTACGCAGGAAATTGCTGATGAGGCGGGTGTCAAAAGAACGCTGATCAACTATTATTTCAGATCAAGAGATAATCTTGTTCAGATTGTTTTTGAAGAAGCGCAGAAAGTAGAAAGAGAAAAATCTGAAGTGATTATGAATTCGGATCTTCCTTTCAAACAAAAAATTGCACAGTTTATTGAAGAAAGTCTTACAACCAGTCTTCAGTATCCATACCTGGAAACGTATATCGTTTCACAGATCAATAAAGGAAATTGTCAGAAAAAAGATATCGAAGATGATGAGCTTCAAAAGCTATATAAAGACATCGAGAAAGAAATGGAATTGGGAAACATCGAAACGATGAAACCCGTTCATTTTGTACTGAATATGATTGCCTTATTAGTTTTCCCGAGTGCTATCAGACCTTTATTTATGGAAAATTTGAATATCACGGACGAAGAGTTTGATAAACTCATTGCAGAGAGAAAAGATATCATTTTAAATATGCTTTTTAAGAAATAATTAATAAATCTTAAAGTAATTTAAAAATTGAATCGTCCTTTAAGAATAAAAGATTTAAACAAAGAAAACAAAAAATAAACGAAGTATAAAATTATGAACAGAAAACGTATAACTGCTAAAAAGCTCAAAATTGGTGTAGCTGCAGCATTTATGATGTTGGCCTCTTCATCAGCTTATGCACAACAGCAGATTTCTCTGCAGGAAGCCATTAAACAGGCGTTGCAAAATAAAGCTGAAGCTAAAAAAGCGGCTTTACAGATTAAAAAAGCGGAATACAAAATTGATGAAGCAAGATCAGGCGCATTACCACAGATCGGTGCAACTGCAGGAGTTACTTACAATCCGGTTATTCAGGAGTCATTACTTGAATTTGGCGGTGAAAGAATCAGAGCACAGTTGGGACAGGCTTGGCAATCGCAGGCTGTGGTAACTCTAAATCAGACTATTTTTGATCAAAGAGTTTTTACAGGCCTTAAAGCTGCAAAATCTACCAGAGAATTTTATGTTTTAAATGCTCAGTTGACCAACGAACAGATTATTGAAAATGTTGCAACGGCATACTATCAGGTTTTTGTACAGGAAGAAAATCTTAAAACTTTAAACGTAAGTTACACAAACACCGAAAAAGTAAGAAACGTTATTAAAAGCTTGGTAGATAATGGTTTGGCAAAAGGGATTGACCTGGATCGTACCAATGTTCAGTTAACAAATATCAGTTCAAGCAGACAGCAATTGGTGAATGCAGTGGAGCTTTCTAAGAATTCTTTGAAATTCTATATGGGAATTCCGATTGATACTGAAATTGAATTAGAAGAAAAAACAATCGAACCTCAGCCTCAGCTTTTGGCTGAAACCGTAAATCTTGAAGGCCGTTCTGAGCTTAAAGTTTTACAGAAAAACAGAGAGCTTTTAGTATTCAACAAAAAAGCAACTGAGGCATATCTTTATCCGACGGTAGCTTTGCAGGCAAACTACGGTTGGGCTGGAATGGGTAAAAAATTCCCGCTTACCAATGGCTTGAATAATGGAGTTCTCTGGAGTGACTATTCAGCAATCGGTTTGAATATAAACATTCCGATTTTTACCGGAGGTTCTACAAAATCTAAAATTGCTCAGGCGGAAATTGATATTCAGGATTTAGATCAGGATATTCAGAATACACAGCTTCAGCTTAGCCTTGAATATAAAAATGCGGTGACCAATATTGAAAATTCATTAATCAATATTGAAAGCATGAAAAACAACGTAACACTTGCAGAAAAAGTACAGAAAGATACACAATCTAATTATCAGTACGGCTTGGCAACACTTACAGAAGTTTTGGATTCTGAAAATGCATTAACAGATGCAAAACAGAATTATACCACTGCATTATTAGATTATAAACAGGCTGAAATTAAATTAATAAAAGCTAAAGGAGAACTCAATACTTTACAAAACCCATAAGAACATGAAATCGTTATGAATTGTAGCACAAAAACTTACGATAATGTGGCGATTGCATATGACCTTTAAAATAATAAATAACTCCATATGAAAAAAACTTTAATATATATCATCGTAGCGGCTGTACTTGTTGGTTTGGCAGCATGGAAAATTGCCGATAACAAAAAGAAGCAGGAAACCGAAGTAAAAGAAGTAGCAAAACAGGTTGACAAAATCAACGTAAACGTGATTACGGTTTCAAGAGAAAATATAGACACCGATTATACTGCAAACGGAACTTTTATTCCGAAGCAGGAATCTAATCAGTCTTCTGAGATTTCAGGACGTATTGTAAGCGTTTTGGTGAAAGAAGGTTCAAAAGTTGGCGCAGGTCAGGTTTTGGCAACCATCAAAAAAGATGCGATCGAAGTTGATGTTACGCAGGCTCAGAATAATTTGCAAAACGCAATTATTGATAATCAGCGTTATGAAAATGCCTTTAAAACAGGAGGTGTTACAAAACAGCAATTAGATAATTCAAGATTACAGCTAAAAAATGCTCAGGCTGCGGTAAGAGCTCAAGGTGTTAAAGTAAATGATACAAGCATCAGAGCAGGAATCAGCGGAATTATCAACAAAAAAATGGTAGAGCCGGGAATGGTGGTTTCTCCGGGAACAGCACTTTTCGAAATTGTTAATATCAATAGCTTAAAACTTTCTGTTTTAGTGGATGAAAGCCAGATCGGAAGAATCCAGCTAGGTCAGGAAGTATCAATTAATGTAAATGTTTTGCCGGATGATTCTTTCAGCGGAAGAATTACATTTATTGCTCCTAAAAGTGATGCTTCTTTGAATTTCCCTGTCGAAATCGAAGTTCAGAACAGAGGAAACCTAAAAGCAGGGATGTATGCAACAGCTACATTTAAAACCAATCACGGTGCAGAAACTCAGAATATGTTAACCGTTCCAGCAGAAGCATTCGTGAATGGAGTTAGCTCAGGTCAGTTATTTGTTGTAAGCAATGGAACTGCTAAAATGATTAAAGTTCAGACCGGAAAAGTTTACGGAGATAAAGTACAGATCCTAAGCGGATTAAATGGAGGTGAACAAGTCATTACAAGCGGACAGATCAATCTTGATAACGGTTCAAAAATCAATATCGTAAAGTAATAGAAGATGAAGTTAGCAGAAATATCCATTAAAAGACCGTCCCTTGTCATCGTATTGTTTACGATTCTGACTTTGGGAGGTTTATTAAGCTACTCCATGATGGGGTACGAGCTGATTCCGAAGTTTGAAACCAATATGGTAACCATTTCTACGGTGTATCCTGGAGCTTCACCTGCTGAGGTGGAAACTTCGGTAACCAGAAAAATTGAGGATGCCGTTGGTTCTTTGGAAAATGTAAAAAAAGTAGAATCTTCATCTTACGAAAGTTTATCGGTGATTATGGTTCAGCTGAATACAGGAGCTGATGTAAACTACGCTTTGAATGACGCTCAAAGAAAGGTAAACGCTATTTTGGCTGACCTTCCGGAAGATGCAGACCCACCTTCGTTACAGAAATTCTCATTGGATGATTTACCGATCATGACGTTGAGTATTTCGAGTGATAAATTGAACAATAAAGAGCTTTATGACCTTTTAGATAAGAAAATCGAGCCGATTTTTTCCCGTGTAAATGGTGTTGCACAAGTTGATTTAGTTGGTGGACAGGAAAGAGAAATTCAGGTCAATTTAGATGAGAAGAAAATGCAGGGTTACGGCATCGCAATAGCAGATGTACAGCAGGCTATTCTTTCATCCAACTTAGATTTCCCGACGGGAGCTTTGAAGACAAGAACGTCAAGATCGACGATCAGACTTTCCGGAAAGTATAGAAATGTTCAGGAGATGAATAATCTTGTGGTTTCCAATAAAGATGGAGCTCAGGTTAGACTTTCAGACATTGCCACGGTTTTCGATACTCAGAAAGATGTTGAGAAAATTGCAAGATACAATCAGTTACCAACTATTTTGCTTCAGGTAAAAAAGCAGTCTGACGCAAACGCAGTATCGGTTTCTGAATTGGTTCAAAAAACCATTGCTCAGGTTCAAGATAATTATAAAACGCAAGGTGTTAAAATCAATATTGTTGATGATACAACAGACTTTACATTAGAAGCGGCAGACCACGTAATCTTTGATTTATTCTTGGCGATTATCTTGGTAGCAGTAGTAATGTTATTATTCCTTCACAATATCAGAAACGCATTTATCGTAATGGTTTCTATCCCGATGTCTTTGATTGCAACGGTAATCGGAATGTATTTGATGGGATATACCTTAAACTTAATGAGTTTATTAGGACTTTCACTGGTTGTAGGTATCTTGGTGGATGATGCGATTGTAGTTTTGGAGAACGTGTACCGTCACATGGAAATGGGTAAAAGCAGAATCCGTGCAGCATACGACGGAGCTTCGGAGATTGGATTTACCGTAACGGCAATTACCTTGGTAATCGTTGTGGTATTCTTACCGATTGCGATGAGTTCAGGTTTGGTTTCTGATATCTTGGCACAGTTCTGTGTAACGGTAGTTATTGCAACGATGTTATCGTTACTGGCTTCATTTACGATCATTCCTTGGCTGTCTTCGAGATATGGTAAATTGGTACACCTTTCAGGTAAAAATCCTTTCGAGAAATTCATTCTTTGGTTTGAAAAACAATTGGAAAAATTCACACACTGGATTACAGGAATTTTAGAATGGGCTTTAAAAACAACTTTAAGAAGAATCATGACGGTGGTTGTCACTTTTATTATTTTGATTTCTTCATTCATGTTAGTGGCATTCGGATTTATCGGAGGTGAATTCTTCCCTAAAATGGATAGAGGACAGTTCCTTGTTCAGATGGAATTACCGAAAGACGCTTCTGTAGAAAAAACCAATCAGGTAACTCTTGCAGTTGAAAAATATTTGAGAGACGATAAAGATGTAGTCGATATGATTACTACGGTTGGTCAGCAGTCATCAGGTTTTGGTGGGGCTCAGGCTACACTGTATCAATCTGAAATTCAGGTAATCTTGGTTGATAAATCTGAACGTAACGAAAGTACAGATATTAAATCAGCGAAAATCAAAAGAGCTTTAGAAGAAAAATTCACCGGAGTTGAGTTTAAAACAGCGCCAATTGGATTAATGGGAGCGGATAACGCACCAATCGAAATGGTAGTAACGGCACAGGATAACGAAACGGCAAACAAAGAAGCGAATAGAATTCTTGAATTGCTTAAAAAAGTTCCGGGATCTGTAGATGCTGAATTATCAACCGACTCTGGAAATCCGGAAGTTCAGGTGAATATCGACAGAGATAAAATGGCTTCTTTAGGCTTAAATCTTTCTAGTGTAGGACAAACGATGCAAACGGCATTCAGTGGAAATACAGACGGAAAATTCAGAGCTGGGGAGTATGAATATGATATCAATATCCGTTTCGGAGATGCGAACAGACAGTCGATTGATGATGTAAGAAATTTGATGTTTACGAATCCTCAGGGAGAACAAATTAGATTGAGTCAGTTTGCTGACGTTAAAATGGGTTCAGGACCAAGTTTATTGGAGCGTAGAGATAAAGCACCTTCTGTAAAGGTAAAATCTAAAGTGGTAGGACGTCCTGTAGGAGATGTTGCTAACGAATGGGCCTCTCAGTTTATGGATAACGAGAAAACAAAACCTGCAGGTGTAAGCTACATTTGGAGTGGTGATATGGAAAACCAGACCGAAGGTTTCGGTACTTTAGGAATTGCATTATTAGCGGCTATTGTATTGGTTTACCTGGTAATGGTTTCATTGTATGACTCATTTGTTTATCCGTTTGTGGTACTGTTCTCAATTCCTTTGGCATTGATTGGGGTAATGGTTATTCTTGCCATCACCGGAAATTCATTAAACATCTTTACGATGTTGGGAATGATCATGTTGATTGGTTTGGTAGCGAAAAACGCGATTATGATTGTCGATTTCGCCAATATGAGAAAAGCAGCCGGTGCAAATACGCACGACGCTTTGATTCAGGCAAACCACGCACGTCTTCGTCCGATCCTGATGACAACGATTGCGATGATCTTCGGTATGATTCCGATTGCGATTGCAAAAGGAGCAGGAGCCGAGATGAACAACGGATTGGCTTGGGTAATCATCGGTGGTTTAACTTCATCATTATTCCTTACCTTGATTATCGTACCGGTAGTATATTCATTATTCGATTCAATTTTGAGAAGAATGGGTAAACATGAAAAACTGGATTATGAAGCTGAAATGAAAGCCGATTATGATCACAGAGAGCTAAGTGAAGACGGATTTACTCCGAAACACGTGGACTAATATAACAACCTTTAATTAACCTAAAAACCGCATCAGAAATGATGCGGTTTTTTATGTCATTGCCATCAGTGAAGCGAAGAAGCAATCTCAAAAGTAATCAAAATTTCAAATGAATTTAAGTATACTTGGTAAATCGCTGAGGTGCAAATTTTTTATCATTTATAAAGTATTTAAAGCGCAAGAAAATCAAATATTTTTAAAAATATAATGTAATAAAATCTTTGCGACTTTTCGCTTAACTAAAGACAATAAAAAAAGCTTCCAAATTAATCTGAAAACTTTAAAACATAATTCGCATAAAGTCCCAACGGGACGACTTTCTAAAGGATAGGATGCAAATCCTATAAATCCAGCAACCAACAACCACCAACCAACATCCATCATTCAAAAAAAAAGTCAGATTTCTCTGAAAATTCCAGCAAAAATCCGACTTTAGAAACAAACTATATAAAAATATCTTTTTTCAGACTGAGACAAAATTATCTCAAACTGATAACTTTATTAAAAACCTTTCCGTTTTCCTCTACGCTGATAATATATTGATCCGCAGTTTTTTTACTTAAATCAAAATTAAGGCTAAGATTTCCGTTGTCTGATGATTTTGTTTCGTTGTAATAAACCGTATTTTCAAAATCAGAAACCGAAATTTTTGCACTACCTTTTAGTCCTGATAAAAGCAATTTTACTTTATTACCGTCAACCACAAATTCCGGTTTAATAACTTCCGAAACTGGTGTTTTTTCAATCATCACTTTTTTATCAGAATCTACTTTGATTTTATATTTTTCAATTTTCTGCTGAGATTCAAGAATCAAATAATATACTCCGGAATCCAGATCTTTAAAGTTGTACGATTTATTTACAGAATGGGCATCATCAAAGGTCTCGGAAAACAATTCTCCGTAAAAATCACTGTAAACAACCACCGATACATTTTTTGCATTCGACAGTTCGAAGTTTACCGTTTCTGCTTCAGTTTTTCCAAATGAAAGAGAAAAGTCTTTTTCTTTACTCATTGCAGTGGCTGAAATAGATAAGAAGCCTATCAATAATACTGATTGAAATACCTTTTTCATAATATTAAATTTTTCATTTGTTAATACTGCAAATTTAGACTAAGCCATAATCCGGTTCTACTATACAATTTTCATATTTATGTGCTATTTTAACCTTTAAGTTAAATTAATAAATATTATTTGTTAATTTTGTATATGAAATAGCAGTTGCAAAAATGAAACACTCTAATCCCGCATTCGAAGCTGTAAAACCTAATCTGGGAAGCAGTTTCACAAGTTTAAAGTTTTTGAAAAATGAAAACATCAAGTCGCATGTTTGGCATTATCATCCTGAGATTGAGCTGATTTTTGTCTGCGGAGGTTCCGGAAAAAGACAGATCGGAAGTAATATTTCCTATTTTTCTGACGGAGATCTGGTTTTGATGGGAACCAATCTTCCACATTGCGGAATGACCAATGAAAATACCAATAATGATTATGAAATGGTGATTCAGTTTAAACCAGATTTTTTGGGCGAACAGATCTGGACTTTACCAGAAATGCAGAAAATTGCCGTTTTACTCGAAAAAGCGAAAGCCGGAATCGTGTTTTCTGAAAAAATAAAAAAAGAAGTAGGAGAGAAGATTCTGGAAATGCATCATTCCGATTCCCTTTCCAGACTGATGAAATTTTTAGGCATTCTGGATGAACTTGCCTCTACCTACGAATACAGAATTCTGAATGCCGGAAAATATTATCTGCAAACGCAGGTGGAAGATAATGAAAGAATTAATCATATTTTTAATTATGTAAAAGACCATTTTAAAGAACAGATTACTTTGGATGAAATGGCAGATTTATCGAGTATGAAAGTGCCATCATTTTGCCGTTATTTTAAAAAAATTACCAATAAAACCTTTACTCAGTTTGTGAACGAATACCGGATTACCCATTCTCTGAAGCTCCTTGCCGAACAGCCATTAAGCATCACTGAAGTTTGTTTCGAGTCAGGGTTTAATAATTTCAGTTATTTTAATAAAACATTTAAAGAATTTACAGGGAAAAGCCCGTCTCAATACCGAAAAGAATTTAATTATTTAATTGAATAGTCGAATTATAGCGCAATTTGAATTAGGATAAAAGTGTAAGTTTTAACGCAACGTACGCAAAGCTTTTTTTAGATACTATCCGTTTTTAAGTTCGCAAAGGCGTTTCACTCAGCAAAGGCTTTGCTATCATTTGCTGAACATAAACTGAAAGTTTACGAACATTGTTCTTCCTTTGCGAACGGAAAAATATATTCGAAAAAATAAAAACGTTTGCGAGCATAGCGTTTAATTAAATATTATTTAATGTCATCATGTTTTTTTAACAAAATTTAAAATAAACTAACTATTTATAACAGAGACAGAATCAACCTTTAAAATTTTAAACTCTATATTTGTATAAGGTTTAAATGATAGGAAGAAGAAAAAAAAGAATTTTATGAAGGATATTAAACTGATTGTAACCGATATGGACGGAACTTTCCTGAATTCAAAATACGAAGTAAGTCCGGATTTTCCAAAGGTGTATGAAGAACTGAAAAAAAGAAATATTCTATTTGTTCCTGCGAGCGGAAGACAGATGTCAGGAATTACCCAATACTTTAGCGATATTGAAAACGAAATAGGTTTTATTGCAGAAAACGGAGGTTATGTAGTCTATAAAAACGAAGAAATCTTTGCAGATAAATTGAGTCAGAAATCCATTTCGGATATTATTCAAACGGTAAGAGAAATACCGGACGCAAGAGCAGTTCTGAGTGCAAAAGGAAGCTCTTACTACGAAAGTGAAGATCAGAATTTTGTTAATTACTTTTCTAAATATTATATTAAAAATCAGAAAAGAGAAGATCTTACATTAGAAGTTGACGACTCGGTTTTTAAAATTGCAATTTATCATCCGGTAAGCGCTGAAGAGTTTCTTTATCCCGCTTTGAAGAAGTTTGAAAACGAAGATTTAGTGGTCGTTGTTTCAGGGAAATACTGGGTAGATATTATGAACAAACATACCAACAAAGGAAATGCGATTGAAAAGCTCCAAAAATCTTTAAACATTCTTCCCGAACAAACAATGGCATTTGGCGATTATCTGAACGATATTGAAATGCTTAAAAATGCTCATTATTCTTATGCGATGAAAAATGCGCATCCCTCTGTAAAAGAAGCGGCAAAATTTGAAGCCTGTTCCAACGACAGTTTTGGGGTTCTGGAAACCATAAAAACCTACCTCAACGGAAATTAGTTTTCAATTATAAACATAAAAAACCGTATCAATAATGATGCGGTTTTCTTATATTATTGCGAACGTAGTTCTGAAGTGACGCAGTAATCTCAAAACGGTATGTTTGTCATTCGGAAAGAATCTATAATGTGCTTTGAATAGAAAAATGCTTAGTTGGTTAAACACAAAGGCGCAAAGTTTCTATCATTTATGCAGTTTTAAGACGCAAGAAAATCAAAGATTTTCAAAAGTTGTATTGCCATGAATTTTATCGTAGATAAAATCTTTGCGCCTTAAAAACACTTGCTATTTAAAATATCTTAGCATAAACCAAAGAACCAAAAAGTTTCCAGACTCATCTGAAAGCTTCATATATTTTAAAACCTGAAAAAATTAATCTGCCATCGCTTCACCAGACTTTCTATAGACAAAACTTCCATAGATATGTCTTCTTGCGAAACGGCTGGGAGAATCAGAATTTATCATTTTGATGTAAGTATTTCTCGGAACACCAATGTATTCGTACATATTCCCGTTCAGATGCTGAACCGTAAGAACCGATTTCTCCAGATAAAAATCCTGGATATTAGATTTCGTAATCGTTTCTGTATATTCTTCTTTATATTTTTCCTGCGTTTCCGGATTGATGCTTACCAAAAAATGATAGGCTTCAATCACAGACTTGCTTTTTTCTTCTGCTTCCAGTTTTCCCTCTTCATCATTGATAAATTTATCGGGATGCGTGTCTTTCATCGTATTTCTGTAAATCGTTTTCAATTCTTTCAACGTTACATTTTTATCAACTTCAAGAAGCTTTCTGTATTCGCCTAATTTTTTCATACTGGATAATCCTTATTTCGGGGTGCAAAATTAAGGTTTTATTTTTGGAAATCGTAAGTTTTTGATTATTAATTTGTTTGATCTTTAAAAAGGAATGATTTTTTCATCAAGCAATTCCTTTTTCAGACGATTTGCATATTGATGAGCAAATTTTTCTTTTTCAACTTTTGGAATACCCATATAATAATTATCCCTGATTTCTTTTGCATCATAGTCTTCATCTTCATTTCCTGGTCTCACCACAACTTCCAAATAATGAACGTAATGCCCAAATTCATGGGGTAAAGTCCTATAAAGTTGAGTGTTTCTTGAAGGTTTTAACTTTAACTCAGAAACAAAATTTCTTTTATTTTCAATGAAGAGATGACCATCTTCTTTTAGTTTTTCAAATTCTTTTTGGTCTTCAATGGTTTGCTTTTTATGCCAAATTAATTTTTTATTAAGATCAATTGCATCCAAAATTATTGCCGGATAATATTCGTTTTCAAATTCAAAACTATAGATTAATCTTCCCCAAACCGGAGAAATTATTTCTTCTTTTCTTTTGGGTTGACGAAGAATAATAAATCTCAAATCTCCATAGTCTTCTTTTGGGATGTGCTTAATAATTTTTGCTAAATCATTTACAGAACAAGAGTGAAAACAGTTTGCTCGAGTTTCTTCAATAATGAACAAAAATTCATGATCATTAATGATTCTGATTTCAGTTTGATATTTTTCAAATCTTTCATAAAAAGACTTTAATGTTCCGTAAGGAGTTGAAATTTTAAGCTTATTATTTTGCCCAAAACCTTGATATTCGGTTCCAATATTTCTGTTTCTTCTGGTAGGATTATACATTTCGATAGATTACTCGTTTTTTACCAATATTTCAACAATTTTACTTCTTTCAATAATCATCTCTTCCTTACTTTTCTTCACAATCTTATCATTTTTCAAATAATTTATAAAAGCAGTAACATATAAATTTCTGTCATCAAATCCTGTTAGCTGAAATTTCTCAATCTGTAATTTTTTACTATCAATTTTTGAAACAGATAAAAGAGATTGTTTATCAAACCAATTGTTAAATCCTGTATCATTTCTTACTTCCTGGAATCTTGTAATGTTTTTATTAATGGGTAAATCAATCGAATCCTGGATTCTCTTTCTCCCAAATGATTTATTGTAAAAATCAATATGAATAAACTTTCCTTGTATTTCTTTACTAATTTCAGATGTTTTTAAATACAGTA
Organism: Chryseobacterium sp. CBo1; assembly: GCF_001693475.1. NCBI lineage: Bacteria > Pseudomonadati > Bacteroidota > Flavobacteriia > Flavobacteriales > Weeksellaceae > Chryseobacterium > Chryseobacterium sp. CBo1. The sequence continues at coordinate 77,215 of NZ_MAUH01000005.1, read as the reverse complement.
TATCTGAACCATCTTGTGAAAAATAACAGCAAGGAATAAAAAATAAAAGAAACAATATTTTTGACTTCATTATAAAAATATTACTCCGTTGTATCAATATAAGTCAACCTTGATCCTTTTATAAACTCTTCCAAAGAAATATCTTTACTTGCTTTGCTATTCATCAGTTCAAAAAAATATACTTTGGTAGAATTTAGTCTCATGTCTTTTAATGAAATTTTAAATCTCTTCACCCGAAAGTCAGAATTAAAAAACGTTAGTTCAGAAACATTGCTCAGCTTTATATTGTTCACATCGAAAGAAGCTTTCGGATCTTTCTGCAGTTTTAAAAATCTTTTCTGCGTTTTGTCGGTTGTTTCATCCAGGAATTTCTGCATCTGAAAATCGGTCAGAAGCTGCGGATAAATTAAGCCTTCTTTCAGAATATTTGAAGTTATTTTGTCAGATTTATCATAGTAAACCGTTTTATCATCAAACTGTACAAGATTGTCTTTTACAAGAATTTTACCGGCAAATTTTTTATAGTTTTTCTTTTTATAGTCATTCTTAAAATGCTCAACAATAGCGGCATCTTTTGAGCTTAATTTTTCATTTTTCTGGGCGAAAAAATTTGAAGAAAGCAATAATGAAAGACCAATTGAAAATAAAAATTTCATAATATTTTAGTTTAGGTTTGGATGTGTAGAATTCTACAAAATATTTTTAAGGCGAAGATGTTGTAAAAGCATAATGGTTTTCGCATCTTTAATTTCACCTTTACCAATCATAGAAAGTGTTTCATTAAAATCTAGTTCTAAAACTTCAATGTTTTCGCCTTCTTCTTCGAGTCCGCCTCCATCATTGATTTTCATATCATCAGAATATTCTGCGATGAAAAAATACAGAATTTCCGTTACAGAGCCGGGAGACATATAGGCTTCAAATATTTTTTCGACTTTAGAGATTTTGTATCCTGTTTCTTCTTCCGTTTCTTTTCTGATGCAGTCTTCCGGATTATTATCATTTAATAGACCTGCGCACGCTTCAATCAACATTCCGTCCGTATTTCCGTTTATATAAGTCGGAAGTCTGAATTGTCTGGTTAAAATTACTTTTTTTAAACTTATATTATAAAGGAGAATAACGGCTCCGTTTCCTCTGTCATAAGCTTCTCTGCTTTGAGTTTCGGTTTCTCCGTTTTGTTTTTTGATGTTAAAAGTTACTTTCTTCAAAGTGTACCAATTGTCAGATAAAATTTCTGTTTTTTCGATACTTACATTCGTCTCTTGCATCTATATTTTATTATTTTATATTACTAATTAACTTTGAAAAAATTCAGTGTTCTTTGTTAAGTGAAGCGCCTTTGCGAACTTAAAACAGTTAGGATTTAAAAAATATTTGTCCTTTGTGTTTAAAAACAAAAGCAACATTATTTATTCAACAAATCCTCCAAAGCCATTTTCAAATCAGGAAATTTAAACTCAAAACCAGCCTTTTGAATTTTTTCAGAAGAAGCTCTCGAACCTTCCAGCAAAGCATCTGCCAATTCTCCAAAAATTAGTTTTAAAATAAAGCTTGGAATATTAGGCATAAATAAAGGCTTTTTCAAGACCTCAGCAATTAATTTCGTTAAATTTTCATTTGTTGTATGTTGTGGAGCAGTAGCATTAAAAGAACCTTCAACTTCAGGGTTTTTCAAAGCAAATTCATAAATCGAACAAATATCATCGATGTGAATCCACGGCATATATTGTTTTCCGCTTCCAAGTGGCGAACCAATCCCTAATTTAATAGGAGTCATCATTTTTGCTAATGCACCTTCGCTTTTGAAAAGAACAACAGCAGTTCTGATTTTTACAACTCTTTCGGCAATGTTTTGTTCCTTAAATTCATCAGCAGCTTTTTCCCAGACTACAACAACTTCACTCAAAAAATCATTTCCTGAAGCATCGTTTTCTGTGAAGATTTTGTCGGTTGTTTTTGTTCCGTAAAAATTAATCCCGGAAGCTGAAATAAAAGATTTTAACTTTAAATTTTTATTTTTTAAAGTGTTTAATATAAGTTTGGCAGAATCTACACGGCTTGAAATCAATTGCTTTTTTCGGTCATCCGACCAGCGTTTTTCAGAAATATTGGCTCCGGCAAGATGAATGATGTGACTTACGTTTTCAAAAGCCTTTTCATCAATGATCTGATTTTCCAGATCCCATTCAAATTCGTTTTCGGCTTCTTTTTTTCTTGTTAAAAACCGTATGGAGTATTCATTTTCCAGTTTTTTTGAAAGCGCTCTTGCAATGGCTCCGCTTGCACCGGTTATTAAGACAGTTTCTTTCATTACAGTGTTTAGATTAATTTTTTACAATGAGAACATAATCTTCTTCAAGAATTTTATAGCCATGGTCATAAATAAATTTATATTCAGAACCATTTTTATAGACTTTGATGTTCGTAAAATAATTAAAATCAAAACCTAAGCCATCTAATTTAGACTTTGCGATTTTAGTTTTTCCGTCGATATTAATTTCACTCAGGATGCGGTAATTTTTGCGAAGTTTGTTGTTTACGTTTCGCATCAGATTGCTCGAATCCTTGTTTTGTTTATTGTTGAAAGCGTTTCTGCAAGCGTCGTTGCAAAATTTTTTGTCGGATCTGCCGATAATTTTCTCGCCACATTCAATGCATTCCATATTAATGATTTTTCAGTTTGTGTTCGTGTTTTTTCTTTAATAACCTTTTAAATCTGCTGTGTGCAGGATAACTTCTGTTTTTAGTCATATTGTTGAAAACCAAAGCTACTAAAAGCAAAATAATACATCCCGAAAGTACCGGAGAAATTACATACCAATAACCAAGTTCAGGAATTTTTCCTGTAGAAGTTACGGCAATTAAAGCAGTTGCTCCACCCGGTGGATGTAAAGTTTTGGTGTATTGCATTAAAACAATCGAAAATGCCACTGCCAAAGGTGCTGAAAGCCATAAAATATCCGGAACAATCTGATAAACGGTGACACCTACCAAAGCTGAAAGTACATGACCGCCAACAAGATTTCTTGGCTGTGCAAGCGGACTTTGTATTGCACCATAAATCAAAACGCTTGATGCTCCAAAAGAACCGATCAGAAATACATTTTCTTCCTGCAACAAATAATGGGACTGAAGAAATGCAATCAGTCCGATCCCGAAAAATGCTCCCAAAAATGACCAGAAATGTTCTTTATAATCAACTAATGTTTCTTTATAAATCACATATTTTGAAACTCTGAACGTCCTTTTGATGGTTTTTTTCACAACAAATTTATTTGAATTTTAAAGGTACAAAATATCCGTTTGTAAACGGCTAAATTTTAATGTAGAGATAAAAGAATTTCAATTCCAATTAATTTTAACGCTATGGACGCAAAGAATATTGATGTAAATTGAAAACATTTTTCGTTCGCAAAGGCGTTTCACTCAGCTATGAACGCAATTAGCCTTTGCTGAACAGAGTGCCTTTGCGAACGGAAAAATATTCGCAAACAATTTAAATAAAATCTTTGCGAACATTGCGATAAAAGAAGATATTTTAAAGTTAGAAAATTTAATAATTGTGTTTGTCATTCTGTAATAATCTAAGTAATGATTTTGAGATGCTTTCAGCATGACAAACTCGCTGCTTTCATTAAAAAAATAAATTTCTTTTCAAGCAAAAAGTAAAAGCCTTTTATTTTCCAAAAAAAAGTCTCACATTTGCGGCATCAATGGGGTGCTGCAATAGCGGCTGAGATGATACCCGGGAAATTTTTCCACACCTGATTCGGATAATGCCGACGTAGGGATTTTTTGATTTATCATCTCATCATTTAATTTTATATAAGTTAATTTGATGCAGGAAATTTTACAACAAACCACTTGGCAGGAATGGCTGGGTGTCTGTTTTTCAGTAGTTCAGGTTTTATTAGCTAGAAAAAACAATTCAAACAATTATCTTTTCGGTATTGCCGGAATTTTACTATCACTTTATGTGATGTTTTTCGCAAAGCTTTATGCGGAATTTACTTTAAATCTTTACTATCTCGTGATGAGTATTTACGGATGGCTCTACTGGAAGTTTGGCAAACGAAAAACGGAAACGGCTATTTCTGAAACCACAAATCAAGAAAAACTGATTACTGTAGGAATTGTAGTAGGAACTTTCAGTATTTTCTGGTATTTTCTGACACAGTTTACCGATTCTGATGTTCCGATTTTAGATTCTTTGGTCAGTGCATTCGCTTGGGCTGGAATGTGGTTGATGGCTCGAAGAAAAATCGAAAATTGGGTTTTACTGAACATGAGCAACATGATTGCGATTCCGTTGTTAATTCATAAAGGACTTTATCTGTACGCAATTCTGACGGCTTTCTTATTTATTGTTGCCATTTCCGGTTATATAGAATGGCGCAAAATTATTAAGTTAAAAAAAAATGTAGCTGTTGTTGAATGAATTTGACAGCTAAATTTTCACGCAGATTTTTTAAATGATCTGCAAAATCTGCTTAATCAGCGAGATATAAAATGAAAAAGATCAAAATGAATATAAAAACCATTCAAAAATAATATCAGAGCAATGTTTTCGCATAAAGAATTAAGAGAAAAAATGCAGGGAGTATCTGAAGTTCCGTCTGAAATTATCAATCAAATTCATCAAGAAAGGCTGCTTCAGATTTGGGTTCCGAATAGATATGGCGGATTGGGATTACGGTTAAGAGAAGGTTTATCTGTTTTATTCAACTGGTCAAAAACAGATGGAAGCTTAGGCTGGATGCTCACTTTATGTTCGGGAGCCAATTTTTTCTCAAGAAATTTAAAACCCCAGATTGCTAATGAACTTTTTTCCAATTCGAAAACTTGTTTCGGAGGAAGCGGAATGATCGGCGGAAAAGCAGAAAAACAAACGGATGGAACTTTTCTGGTTAATGGACTTTGGCATTTTGCAACCGGAGCACCGCATTTGAGCCACTTTACTTTAAATGCCCAATTAACAGAAAACGGAAATTCTTTACTTGATGAATTTGGGAATGAACTTATCCGGTCATTTGTTATTCCTAAAAGTGAGGCTGAAATTATTCCTAACTGGAAATCGATGGGCATGAAAGCAACCGGAACGTATTCTTTTACAGCTGAAAATGTGAAAGTATCGGAAGATTACAGTTTTATTTATGATGAGTTTTTTACGGATGATGTTTTGGATAAAATTCCTTTCAGAATATTTGCGGATTTGACTTTATTGGTCAATTATCTCGGGATGGCCTCTCATTTTTCTGAAGAAGCGATTAAAACAAGACCTCATCTTGATTTGGATTTATTCAATAAAAGAATAGAAGTAGCAATGGAAAAGATCATTGAATTTGCAGATGAAATTGAATCTTTATTAAATGATTCCAAGCTAATTATTTCTGAAAAGCAGTCTGAAATTCATGATTACTCTTCAGATTTGGTAGAAAGTTTGTCGCATCAGATTTTGGAGATTTATTTCCAGTTAGGAATAAAAGCAAGTCATACCGATTCTGCAGTTTATCAGGTGTTTTGTGATTATTTTACGGCGACACAGCATTCTAATTTTAGGAGGGAGTTGGAAGAAAAAAGGAAGTGTGAGTTTCATTATTAATTAAAGTAAAAAAGCATTACCTAATTATTATAGCCATTGTCTTTCGCTTAAATTATTAGAATTGAATGTGTTTTAGTAATATTTTAAAAGATTCATTTTTAGTTACATATAGTTCATGTTTTAATGATTTTTTATCAATGATAATATTGTTATTGAACAGAAAACTAAACGGGGTATTTGATTCAATTAAGAATAATCTTAATAATTGACTTATTTCTATTGATTGTATTTGAAGTTTATCTTCATGTAAAATTTCTTCAAATTTGAAATCTATGTAATCTTTAGATTTTATTTGCAGTTTTGAATACCACATTTTATCAAATTCAAATATACGATTATATAATTTCGAATATTTTTTTTCAAAGTCTCTTCTATAGAATTCTGGTTTTGTATCTTCTAAATATCTATTTATTATTTTGAAGAGAGGATCATCAAGTAAATTCTTATAGCTGAAAGAGCAATTATCAGTATGATTTGCAATTATATTTTTAATGATTTGTACAGCAAAAGAATAACAATATGAAAATTGATTAATTTCATCTAAATCTATTCCTGAGCTGTTTGGTTTATAAGTTAAAGAATAATACTTACTACCAGATAATTGATCAGAATTGTAAAAATATTTATTTGCAATTATTTGCTCTTCCTTTGTTAAACTTTCAAAGTCATTCATTTCTACATTTATATAAAATCTTAAAACACCTTTTCCAAAATGCTCTAAGTCTTCAAAGTTGAATGGGACAGAATTAACAGTAATTCCAATTTTTATTAAGCCATTTATATGTCTATTTAGGTAATTGAAAAATTCGTAATTAATATAGTTATCCATTTATATAATACTTTAAATAAAATTCTGCCTTTCTCAAATATAAAGATAAGTTAATCATAATTCAAAATAACATAGCTTGATAAAATCGCCTTACCCGTTTTCAAACGACTACAAACGAATTTAAATAGTTTTCTACCGACTAAAATTTTCAAACCGATGAATCTTTGCAACAGAGATTTGAGAAAACAAGTGAACGTCTCTTATCTGAATATTAATTTTAAAAATACAAAGTTATGTCACTAAGAAACAAAGTAACCTTAATCGGGTTCACAGGAAAAGAAGTTGAAACAGTAAACTTTGAAAACGGAGGAATGAAAGTTTCCGTATCATTGGCTACAAACGATCATTACACCAATGCAAAAGGTGAGAAGGTAGAAGAAACGCAATGGCACAATCTGGTTGCATTTGGAAAAACTGCTGAGATTTTTCAGAAATATGTTCCAAAAGGAAAAGAGATTGCCATTGAAGGGAAACTTACGTACAGATCGTACGACGATAAAGACGGTGCGAAAAGATATATTACTGAAATAAGAGTAGATGAACTTCTGCTTTTGGGAGGTAAATAATTGATAAACTTTAAAATCACAAATGATGAAAATAAAAGTTTTAAAAATCAGAATTGCAGATGAATTTCTGCGTGAAGACCAGAAAGTAATTGATCGGTTTCTTGAAAATCATGAAATTATTAAAACAGAAACGGCATTTGTACACGACGAACAGTTTTGGTCAGTTGTCCTATATTTTAATGATCTGGAATCTGCTCTAAATAAAACGAGTGTAAAAGATTCCAAAACCGTAAAATATTCTGCGGAAGACGAAGTGTTGAGCAATGATGAAATCAAGATATTAGATGCTTTGAAACTTTGGCGTTCAGAGAAAGCAAAAGAGCAGAATCTTCCGACTTATTTTATTGCAACCAACAAAGAACTGGTTTCTGTTGCAAAATATAAACCGGCAAAAAAAGAAGAGCTTTTAGATATTAAAGGTTTCGGCAAGCATAAAATCGAAAATTATGGAGAAGAAATCCTTGAAATATTGGAGAGTGTGTAAAAAATCTAATTGAATACCAAAACACAAATGATCGTACGAAGCTGGAGAAATATAAAATCTCCGGCTTTTTTATTGATTTAAAAGTCCTTTCAATTGCTTATTTTTGCACTGAATTACACATTACTTATTATTCATTACTCATAAATATGAAGCCAAGCTTAGCAAAAGGAACGAGAGATTTTACGTCACTGGAAGTTTCGAGAAGAAAATACATCATCAATATACTGCAGAAAAATTTTGAACTTTTTGGTTTTCAGCCTTTGGAAACACCAAGTTTTGAAAACCTTTCAACATTGACGGGAAAATACGGAGAAGAAGGAGATCGCTTGATTTTTAAGATTTTAAATTCAAGCATCAACGAAGCTAAAGATGATAAAAAAACGCAGATGCTGAATGATTTTCAGAAAGCTTTAGATAAACCTTTCAGTTCAGAAAGTCTTACAGATAAAGCTCTTCGTTATGATCTTACAGTCCCTTTTGCGAGATTCGTAGCGATGAATCACGGGAAACTGACTTTTCCATACAAACGTTATCAGATTCAGCCGGTTTGGAGAGCAGACCGCCCACAGAAAGGAAGATTCAGAGAATTTTATCAGTGTGACGCTGATGTTGTAGGTAGTGAAAGCCTTTTGCAGGAAGTTGATTTGGTACAATTATATCTAAAATCCTTTGCCGAACTAAAAGTTTCGGTAACAATTCATATCAACAACAGAAAAATCCTTTCTGGTTTAGCAGAATATGCAGGAATTACGGATAAGTTGATTGACTTTACCGTTGCTTTAGACAAATTAGATAAAATCGGGAAAGATGGAGTAGTGAAGGAACTTTTAGAGAGAGAAATTTCTCAGGAATCGATTGATAAACTTGATTTTCTGTTTAATCAATCAGATGATGCTCTGGAAAACCTTCTTCAGCTCAAAGAAAAATTTGCCGGAAATGAAATCGGTTTGAAAGGCGTTGAAGAATTGGAATATGTGATTACCCAATCTTTAAATCTTGGCGTTGATATTCAGAATCTTGTTTTTGATATTACTTTGGCTCGTGGGTTAGATTATTACACCGGAGCAATTTTCGAAGTGAAAGCGGATGAAGCGCAAATGGGTTCTATCGGCGGCGGCGGAAGGTATGATAATCTTACCGAAGTTTTCGGGGTGAAAAATGTTCCGGGAATCGGTATTTCGTTCGGTCTTGATAGAATTTACTTAGTAATGGAAGAATTAAATCTTTTCCCTGAAGAAGCTACATCAAATGTAGAATATTTGTTCGCCAACTTTGGTGGTGAAGAAACTTTGGAAGCTTTGAAACTAATCATCAGATTAAGAGAAAAAGGAATTTCCGCAGAGCTGTATCCCGAAAATGCTAAAATAGGAAAACAATTTACCTATGCAGAAAAGAAAGGTATTAAAAACCTCATATTTTTAGGTGAAGAAGAGCTTAAAAATGGAACAGTAACCTTCAAAAATCTGGAAGCTGGTGAACAGAAAACAGTTTCTTTAGAAGAATTTTTAGGATAAAAAAATTATTTATATTGATGAAATTCCGGCTCGAAGAGCCGGAATTTTTTTATAATAACCATAGTTTTTAAAATGTTTAGAAAAATTTATCTTTACAAAAAAACAAAACGTAATGGAAAACTATTTAGACATTAATAAAAAATCCTGGAATGCCAAAGTAGAACCACATCTAAAATCAGATTTTTATTTCGTGGATGAATTTTTAAACGGCAGAACATCATTAAATTCTATTGAACTTGAACTTTTAGGAGATACTAAAGGTAAAACAATTCTGCATTTACAATGTCATTTTGGCCAGGATTCAATCTCACTATCAAGGATGGGTGCAAAAGTTACCGGGATTGATCTTTCGGATAAAGCGATTGAAACCGCAAAAGATTTAGCCAAACAATGCAGTACTGATACGGAATTTATCTGTTCTGATGTGTATGAGCTTCCCAATATTTTAGACCAAAAATTTGACATTGTTTTTACAAGTTACGGTACGATTGGCTGGCTTCCCGATCTTGAAAAATGGGCGAATGTTGTTAATCACTTTCTGAAACCTGAAGGAAAGTTTATTATGGCAGAGTTTCATCCCGTAGTTTGGATGTTTGATGACGATTTTAAAGATGTTGCTTATAACTATTTTAACGAAAAGCCTATTGTTGAAACCTATGAAGGAACGTATGCTGATTTTTCTGCAGAGCTTGTTCAGGATTATGTAATGTGGAATCATTCTCTATCAGAAGTTATGCAAAATCTGATTAGTAAAAACTTAACAATAGAACAATTTAATGAGTTTGATTGGTCGCCTTATCCGTGTTTTAAACATATCGAAGAATTCGAAAAAGGAAAGTGGAGAACTACAAAATTTGGAAATAAAATACCAATGGTTTACGCCATTACAGCACAAAAAAAGTCATCGTTACGATGACTTTTTTGTATATGAATGTTAAATTTTAAACATTAGATGCTGAATCTTCAACTTTAGATTTTGCTTCGTCAAATTTACTTTGAGCCTGGGAAGCAACTTCATTTGCTTTATCTTTCAAATCATTTCCCCATTTGTTCAAATTCTCTTTCGCAGAATTGATTTTGTCTTTTACAGCCTGTTGCTGTTCCGGTGTAGATTTTTTGTACTTCCAGTAAGCTAATGCACCTAATCCTAATAAAGCTAATAATCCGTTTGTCTTATTTCCCATGATTTCTATTTTTTTAAGTTAAATATTAAAATTTTGTTATTAATAGTTATGTAAATTGTGTGCCAAAAAAAATATAGGAATAATAAAATAATGTTAAAATTTATCCGAAAATTTCAAATTGAGTTCCGTCAAAACTCGCAAAAACCATGGTAGGATAAGAATCCTGATGATAAATATTTGCGTCTTTATCAATAGCAATCGCACCCGCAAAACCATCGATTATTTTTAGCTCAGCAAAGGTTTTATCAAAAGCTTCTTTCAAATTCATTCCGTCGGTTACCCGGGTCACAATTTTTGCAGCTGTAGCATTGCTTACAATATCTTCACCCACTCCGGTGCAGCTTACTGCGCAAAATTCGTTGGCGTAATTTCCCGCAACGGTTGCAGAATCTGAAATCCGTCCTGGAATTTCAAAACCTTTTCCTCCGGTAGAAGTAGCAACGGCTAATTTCCCATTTTCGTCAATGGCAACGCAGCCAACTGTTCCTTTTCCTCCGTTTTTAAGCTTAGCTTCGTATTCTTTTCGTCTTTGAGGAATTTCGGTTGAGAAATTTTCAAACCCATTCTGATTGGCATAAATTTTAGCCCCATTTCCACCTAAAACCCTGTCATCTTCCTTCATCAGTTCTTTGGCTACAAAAATCGGATTCTTCACATCCTGAATATTGATTACGCCACTCATTTTCTGAGTTTCACCATCCATTAAAGCTGCACTCATGCGGATTATTCCGTCACTTTGAATTTGCGATCCTATTCCCGCATTGTACAATTCATCATCTTCCAAAAGCGAAACAGCATAAGCAACGGCATCCACTGCCGAATGAGTTTCCAAATAACGATAAGCTTTTTCAGCAATGTTTTTTAAAGAATTCTGTTTGGCAACTTTTACTTCGTGGCTTTGGTCGCTTTCAGAGAAAAAACCACCGTGGATTATTATTTTCATTCGAATTATTTAGATTTAAATATATAAAAAAAGTGAAGAAAAACTTCACTTTGTATTTTATGTTTGCGGAATAGGATTGAACTGTGAATTTTCTATCGTGAGTGTTCTCGTCTTTAAATCATAATGATCGTTCATAGACATCACATGTACCGTTAAATTATCGATAGAGATCGGCTCGCCCAGATTAATATTTGTAAGATTCGTATCTTTTATAAATCTTCCGTCGACGATGATTACCAAACCAGATCCTACAGCGGTCATTACATCATTGTGAATGAAAAGCCCGGTATCTTCACCCAAACCGATTCCTAAAGTTCTCGGATTATTTACTACTGCCTGAAATAGTCTTCCGATTCTTCCTCTTTGTACGAAATGCGTATCAACAATTACGTTGTCGATTAGGCCTAAACCTTGTGTTGTTTTAATTTCTCCTTTCAGCAATGCTTCAGAACTACTTCCCTGGTAGATCATATTTTCAGAAGCTGCAGCCGCTCCGGCCGACGTTCCTGAATAAATAAAATCCTGCTCCTGATATTTTAGCAAGATTGTATCATGAAATCGTGTTCCGCCTAAAATAGAGGTTAAACGCAATTGATCTCCACCAGTAAACATCACAACGTCTGCTGCATTTGCTCTTGCAACAATGGCATCCGAATTGGCTTCTTCACGATTGTGAATATCGAGAATATTCACATTTTTAGCTCCCAGAAATTCAAAAGCTTTTTTATATTCTGCACCAACGATTTGTGGAATTTGTGACGCAGTGGTCACTACTTCGATGATTGAGTTTTCTTTATTTTTAGATTCAGTAATGATTTTTCTTAAAATTCCTCTTTCAAAAAAATTCAGATTTTTTTCGACATTCTGATCGTAATCGGTTTCCGTAAAACTGCCTTTATTCACAGCTCCTCCGATAATAATTAATTTTCCAACAGGTCTCATAGCCTGCAAATTTAAAAAATAATAAATTGTTAATGAAATGTAAAGCCCTTTTTAACGTATTCGTTGTGATTTCTAATCAATTACGAGGTTTGTATTTTTTTAATAAATCTTTAATAACACTATGGTTTTGTTTATGGTTTTGCATTATCTTTGATATAAGACAAGATGTTTTTATTAAAATAAAAAGGTATAACAAAATTGTGAATTTTAATTTTTTTTAATACTAAATGATAGATGTTAAATTCACATAGCAAATGGAAAAAAGAAATTATAGCTGCATATGAAAATTGAGAAAATACAGGCTTTACGCGGTCCGAATATTTGGAGTATAAGAAGGAAAAAGCTGATACAGATGCGATTGGATCTGGAAGAAATGGAGAATTCTCCTACCAATAAAATTGACGGTTTTCGTGAAAGAATCGAACAATTAATTCCTTCACTCATCACTCACCGCTGCTCTGAAGGAACTAGAGGCGGTTTTTTTCATAGAATAGAAACAGGAACCTGGATGGGACATGTGATTGAACATATTGCCTTGGAAATCCAGACTTTAGCCGGAATGGATACCGGATTCGGAAGAACCCGAGAAACTAAAACTCCCGGAGTTTACAATGTCGTTTTCGATTATATTGAAGAAAATGCAGGAATTTATGCAGCCGAACAGGCGGTTGAAATTGCAATGGCTTTAATTGAAAATAAGCCATATGACATCAATGCCTGTATTCAAAGGTTAAAAGAGATCAGAGAACGTGTAAGATTAGGTCCTTCAACGGGAAGTATTGTTGAAGAGGCGGTTTCAAGAAAAATTCCGTGGATCAGATTGGGAAGCAATTCTTTGGTACAGTTGGGTTATGGAGTTAATCAACAAAGATTTCAGGCTACAATTACCGGAAATACAAGTTCAATTGCTGTAGATATTGCCTGTAATAAAGAGCTGACGAAAAAAATGCTTCATGATGCTGCCATTCCGGTTCCGATTGGAGATTTAATTGTTGATGAAGAAGAGCTTAAAAGTGTCATAAAAAAAATTGGTTATCCTATTGTTATTAAACCTTTAGATGGAAATCACGGAAAAGGTTCTTCTATTAATGTTAATGACTGGGTTTCTTCGGTTACGGGATTAGAACACGCTCAGAAATATTCAAGAAAAGTAATTGTCGAAAAATACATCACAGGCTATGATTTCAGGGTTTTAGTCATCAACAACAAAATGGTGGCTGCAGCAAGAAGAGTTCCTGCTCATGTTGTCGGAGACGGTGAATCTAACCTTGAAAAGTTGATTGAAAAGGAAAATAAGGATCCGAGAAGGGGGTATGGTCACGAAAATGTTTTAACAGAAATTAATGTTGATAAAGATACTTTAGAACTTCTCGAAAAGCTACAATATACTTTAGAAACTGTGCCTCAAAAAGGCGAAGTAGTTTATCTAAAGTCAACCGCTAATCTTTCGACGGGTGGAACTTCTATTGATGTTACCGATATGGTGCATCCAGAAAATATCACGATGGCGGAAAGAATTTCCAAAATTATTGGCTTAGATGTCTGCGGAATTGATATTATGGCGGAAAATCTGACACAACCTCTAAAAGAAAGTGGTGGTGCAATCATTGAAGTAAATGCTGCTCCGGGTTTCAGAATGCATTTAGCACCAAGCGAAGGTCTTCCTAGAAACGTTGCTGCTCCGGTTGTAGATATGCTTTATCCGCAAGGAAAACCTTTTACGATTCCTATTATTGCTGTGACAGGAACCAACGGAAAAACAACAACAACAAGATTAATTTCACATATTGTAAAAAGTAATGGCTACAGAGTAGGCTTTACCACATCAGACGGAATCTATATCCAAAATACGATGCTGACAAAAGGCGATACAACCGGTCCTATTTCAGCTGAATTTATTCTGAAAGATCCTACCGTAGAATTTGCCGTTCTGGAAACTGCAAGAGGCGGAATCCTTCGTTCCGGATTAGGTTTTGGGCAATGCGATATCGGTGTCTTAACCAATATTAAAGAAGATCATTTGGGAATGAATGATATTCATACCCTGAAAGATTTAACAAAAGTAAAAAGAGTAGTTCTTGACAGTGTAAAGAAAAACGGATGGAGCGTGATGAATGCCGATGACGAATATTCGATGCGCATCATTAACGATTTACCGAGCCAGGTTGCTATTTTCAGCCTGGACGAAAATAATGAATACATCAAAAAATTCGCAAAAGAAGGTCGTACAACATGCGTTTACGAAGAAGGCTTTGTAACCATTAAAAAGGGCGACTGGAAAATAAGAATCGGTAAAGCAAAAGATTTCCCGATTACGATGGAAGGTAAAGCTAAATTTATGATTGCTAACGTTTTGGCGGCAAGTTTAGCGTGTTATCTTTACGGTTTCGGAATTGAAGATATTTCCAATTCGCTTCGTACATTTATTCCAAGTGCGCAATTGACTCCGGGTCGTCTGAATGTCTTTAAGTTTAAAAATTTTAAAGTGTTAATAGATTTTGCCCATAATCCTGCAGGATATGAAGCGATTGAAGACTACCTTAAAAACGTAGAATCTACAAAGAAAATAGGCATTATTTCCGGTGTGGGAGATCGCCGTGATGAAGATATCAGATTGTGTGGGAAAATTGCAGGAAGAATGTTTGATCATATTATTGTCAGAAATGAAAAACATCTTCGCGGAAGGACGGAAGAGGAAATCAACGGATTAATTATTGAAGGAATGCAGGCTTCTGGAAAAGATGTAAGCTATGAAATAATCCCTAAAGAAATTGATGCACTGAAACATGCAATGGGAATGGCTGAAGAGGGAACTTTCATTACGGCTTTAAGCGATGTAATCTCTAATGCAATCGATCTTGTTCAGGAATATCAGGCGAGAGAATTGCTTGAGGATGACAGGATCTAGTTTTTGGTTAGGCGCAATGACGCAAAGTTTTTTTTACAACTTCCAAACAAACTATAAAAATTTGACTTTGTTAAATTCTTAGCGCCTTAAAACATTATTTTGTTAATAAATTTGCGCCTTTGCGATTAACAAAAGCATAAACAATAAAAGACCTCAGAATTTCTGAGGTCTTTTATGTAAATATTTGTGGTTTTATTCTCCGAAAAACGCATGCGAACTTCCAATCCAGATCGCATCTTTCTTATTAAAATCAACATTTACCATCGCTGCTTTGGTCATTCTTGATAAATTTTGCAGCAAAATTGGTCTTTCTTCATTCTCTTTCCAGATGTAAAGCAGCCGGATTTCAGCTCTTGAAAAATCTCCGTTGATATCTTCAAAAATAGGTTCATAACTGACTTTTCTCTGCAAAATATAATTTTCTTTATCAGAAATAGCATCTGTAATTTCTTTTGCAGGATTTAAATTAACACCACTTCCGGCGAAAGAAAACAAAGGTTTTAATACAAAGTTTTCCAGACTTTCATTTTCAGGAAACTCATTCAGGAAATAACTTTTCGGAACAAATTCATGCTTTAGTAAAGGTAATAGATATTTCGAAATTTTAAAAAACCAGTTAGGATGGGTAACCCATTCAACATCGATTTCTTCACGGAAATTAAATTCAGTTTTCAGATCAGGAATTTTATCGAGCTCATCAAAAATCACACGGTTGTAAATCCTTTTGATTTCGATTAAATTTCCATTATTTTCATAGAATAATTTCTTCCCAACTTTCTTTAGTTTAGTTAGGCAAACGGTTTTTATACCTAATAATTTTTCAGTTAAAGCAAAATCAATGGCAGTTTTCTGTTTTTCAGGAAAAATTTCAAGCAGAATCACATTTTCAGGATTTTCATCTCCAATAATCAGATCATACAAATGGTTTTGATAATCTTCCTTTGAAATCTTATTTCTTAATTCATTTAAAAAAGGATACACCTTACAGAATAGATCTTCATAAACATTCTGGAAAGCGTATAACGAAGGAAAAGCCTGTAATTCTATAAGTTGAGGTTCGATTTTACCATTTTTACTTTTGCAGACTCCGAAATCGATAGTGAAAAAATGAGGCTGCTTTGTATCATTCGGAACTTTGCAATTTTCGGGAATTGATTTTTCTAAAGCTCCTTCAGGCAAGTTTTTAATCTGATCAATAATACTTTCACTCGCTGAAAGCAGTTTTTCTCTGAATTCCTGAGTTAAAAAAATTGGACTTTCAGAAAGTCTGAATTTTGGTTCAATTCCGCTTGTTTCTTTCAATAAAGTTTGAATCTGCTCATATTTTTCCTGAGAAAATTCTTCGTTAAACTGTTTTCTGTATTTCGGGATCATATTTTTTTCTATTGTGATTTAAAAAATCGAGCAATAATGCTCGATTTTAATTTTTTTTATTTGAATTTATTTTAAGCTGTAGCTTTATGCCCTTTCAAAATATTCTTCTTTGCATCGCTTAAAAAACGAGGTAAAATCTGAGACTGTGTAAGAACGATTTTGTCTTCATCATTGATTCTGTCAACGGTTTCAAGATATTTTTCCATCCCGTAGTTTTCAATCATGGCTTCTTTATTTTTCTCGTCTTTAAGGTTTTCAATCATTCCTTCAGGATTAGCTTCGGGATGAAACTGAGTTCCGAAAATTTCATCAGAAAAACGTACTGCCATGATCGCTCGCTCCAGATTGATGTGCGGACGGAATTTCTCAATAGCCACAATCTGCATACCTAATTCTTCAAAACGCTCTACATTCGGTTCAATAAACTGATATGCTCTTGAATCAACCGCGTAAAAAGGATCGGGTAAATTTTTAAATAAAAATTCTTCTTCACCTTCTTCTGTTTTATGAACGGGCTGTACACCGAAAGAATAAGATTTTCTCTTACAGATATTCCCTAAATCCCAATGAATACTCGCTAATTGGAAAGAATGACAAATCAGGAATAGATATTTCTTCGATTCATTTTGCTTGTTGTGATTATAAACAGCATCTAAAAAATAGGCAAATTTCTGTTCCCACTCAAATCCTTCACGATGCGGATTTCCCGGACCGCCCGATGAAATAAAAAGGTCAAAATCTTCAATATTCGGAATTTCGTTTTTATGTCTTACATCAAAGCTCGTAATGGTAATATTTTCTTCCGACTGCTTCTGGAAATTTTCAGAGATTTCTTTAATGTTTTTAAATCCCTGATTTGCCTGATTATTGTTCATGTCCAGCAAAGCAATTCTTACATCTTTCATAACTTCATAATTTCTGCAAAGTTATAAAAATATTATGAAGCAGTTACTCCGTGAGTGATGCCGTATTCGGTCTCAGATATCATATAATCAACGACTTTTGTAAGATCTCCGGTTTCTTTAAATACAGCTAACTGGCGGTCTGCACCGGTTCCGTTTTCTAAAATGGTCCATGCATATTCTACTTCTTTTCTACATCCTAATTCGTCTACAACATCGTCGATAAATTCTAAAAGTTCTTTTAAAAGATCAGGATAAGGAACCGATTCTTCTTTACCGAAATCAATCAGCTTAGAATGAATTCCGTCTTTGGAAGCGCGCCATTTGTTTTCATTTAATAAAAGTCTTCTGTAACTTCTGAAGCTTAAATTTTGCTGATGCAATTTGTAAATTTTAGCCACCAAACTCTGCATAATTGCAGCCAAGCAAACTGTTTCTTCAATTCGTAAAGGCATATCGCAAATTCTGAATTCGATGGTAGGATAGAATGGATGAACACGCAGATCCCACCAGATTTTCTTCGCATTGTCGATAGTTCCTGTTTTTACCAAAAGATCAACATAACTGTCGAATTCAGCTAAAGAATTAAAGAAACTCGGGATACCGGTTCTTGGGAATTTTACAAAAATTTCCTGTCTGTAAGATTTAAAACCTGTACTTCTTCCAATCCAGAAGGGCGAATTGGTAGATAAGGCATAAACATGTGGAAGAAAATAGCGCATTACATTCTGAATTCTCACCCCTTCTTCACGGTTGGGAATTCCGATATGAACGTGTAATCCGAAAATAAGATTTCCTCGGGCAACGTCACCCATGTCGTCTACAATCTTGTTGTAACGTTCACCATTGGTAATGGTGTTGTGCTCCCAGTTTGAAAAAGGGTGAGTTCCGCCACCGGAAACACGCAATCCCTGTTCGTGGGCAGTGTTAATTAAATGACGCCTAAGATTCGTTAGTTCTGCTTTAGCTTCCTGAATGTTTTGACAGATTCCTGTTTCCATTTCTATCATCGATTCGTGCATTTCGTGCTTCAAATTTTCACTTAAAACAGCTTTTCCGCCTTCGATGATTTTTGAAACATGAGAAATCAGGTCGCGGCTCTCGACATCAATGATCTGATATTCTTCTTCGATTCCTATTGTAAACTGATGCATTTTTTTTTCTGTGTTTTTACTGTTTTATTTAACTGAATCTTTCACAAAAGTTCCCCAAGAAATATTTTGTTTTCCCGGAACATATTCTTTAGCTTTTTCTATAGCCAATTTTGCTGAATGCTCTACAATCCATGCAAAATTTTCTTCTCCTACTGAATTTCGATCTGCATCCGGAGCAGGATTACAGAAATCAATAGCGTAAGGAATTCCGTCTCTTACAGCAAATTCTACCGTATTGAAATCATAGCCTAAAGCTTTGTTCATCTTAATGGTATAATCGTGAATGGTTTTTAATAATTTTTCCAGTTCTTCTCCCTGCGTCTGATGAGTGGTTGCATACCTCAAATGATGCGCATTTCTCGGTTCATAGGGCATAATGTGAACATATTTCTGGCCTAAACAATATACTCTGTAATAATCCTGAAAAACTATTTCTTCCTGAACCATCATGACCAACTGTTCTGTTTCGCTCAGCTTATCCCAAAGATCCTGCGGATTTTCAACTCTGTAAACGCTTTTCCAACCACCGCCGTCGTGAGGTTTCATATAAGCCGGAAATCCGACATAATTAAAAATATAATCCCAGTCATGCGGAAATTTCAGGTTTCTGAATGATGTTTCAGTAGTATCTGTAGGTCTTTCGTGTGAAGGAAGTAAAACCGTTTTAGGTAAAGGAATTCCAAGTTTTGTCATCAATGCATTGTTGAAAAACTTTTCATCTGCACTCCACCAGAAAGGATTATTGATAACGTAAGTTCCATTGAGGGCTGCATTTTTCAGATAAGCTCTGTAAAAAGGAACATCCTGAGAAATTCTGTCGATGATTACTGCATAACCATAATCTGCACCTTGTTCCAGTTTATCTATATTTACGGGCTCTGCAATGATTTCTCCGCCTCCGAGTTCGTTTACCTTATCAATAAATGCCCACGGAAACGTATCTTCCATCCCGAATAAAATTCCTACTTTTTTTGCCATAATTTTTGTTTTATTTTTTTTAATATTAATATTTGAGTTTTTAAAAGAATGTACCGATATAGGTTGGGAAAGTCATTCTCCAAAGCGGCCAGTCATGGTTGATCCATTTTTTTTCGTCATACCAGAAATCAATTCCTTTTGAAGCTAAAATTTCTGCCATTTCTACGTTTTTATCCCTGCAGATGTCTTCGTCGGAAGTGCTTAAAACAATGTGCATATGCTTATATTTCCAGGCTTCATCGTTTCTTACAAATTCTCTTGGGCAGTTGAAGTAAACCAGTTCATCAGAGTATCCATCCATAAAATTTCTGATGCTGAATGCTCCAGAAAGACAGAATAAATGAGAGATCACATCCGGAAACCGGAATGCGAAATTTGCAGCATGATAACCACCAAAACTTGCTCCGGCAATGGCGACACGATGAGTCTGATGCAGTTTTTGGATATAAGGGACAAATTCCTGAATTAGAAACTGTACATATCGTTCATAATTTCTGATTCTTTGCTGTGGAGAAATTTTTTCGTCATAAAAACTCCAGGCATCGATGGTCTGAACGTTGTATAATTTTACCTTTCCCTGCTCAACAAAGTAATTGATGCTGCTGTTCAGATGGAAATCGTGATTTTGTGTATATAAACCTTGTGAAGTAGGGAACATGATGATAGGATAACCAAAATGTCCTGTAACCTCAACTTTAAGGCTTGTTCCTAATATATGAGAATAGTAATCTGTATGTTCTATTTGTGGCATTTTTATAATTTATATTTGAAATTGATGAATCATGGTTTGTAATAAGTTTTTGATAATCAATTATGGTTGATAATTTATCATTCATTTAACTTGAGGGTTTGTCTTTCGGAGGAAGTACATTCAGCATTTCAGCATGAATTTTTTCTGCGGCAAAATCCAGTCTTTCCTGAACGATTACAGAGTCCTTAGATTTATAAACAATTCCGACGTGATAATCGATTGGAAGAAATTTTACAACTTCCTCGCATTCAAAATCCTTATAATTAGGACTAAGATCCTTAATGAGTGCTACAATTAATCCTGAATAATATCCTGTAGGTTTAGATACCTCATAATGATTTCCTTTTAATAAAGCATCTTCAATTTTTGCCCATTCCCGCCAGATATTGATGTTGCTTGAAGCTTCCACAAGATCGGGAATATGTGCACCTCCAACTCTTGAGGAGGTTTCAAGAAAATACCATTTTCCATCTTCTTTTCCACGAATAAATTCGGTGTGAGTGGCGCCATTCATTAGCCCAAAATTAGACAGAACTTTGGCATTGGCTTCTTCCAAATCTTTGAATTCTTCGGAATATCTGCCTAAAGTTTTGGTACGGAAAACGCCGCCTTCATGAGAAACCTGCATGGGCGGAGCAAGGTATTTTGATGCTGAAGTAAAAACAATTTCTTTATTAAATGTTAAGCTGTCAACATGATAAACATCGCCGGGTTTGAAACTTTCTAGTAGGAATAAATGTCTTTCTTCACCCAGTTTTTCCAGAGCTTCCCAAAGTTCGTCCTGAGTTTTCAGTTTTTTAATTCCGGAGGCTGAAGCTTCTGAACGTGGCTTCAGAACCCATGGTGGAGAAATTTTTTCTGTAAACTCTTTTACTTCCTGATCATTAAACACAGCAATAAATTCAGGAACGTTGATTCCGGAATCTTTTGCCTTTTGACGCATGGCCAGTTTATCTCTGAAATAACGGTGCGTCGTTTGTCCCATTCCGGGAATACGGAATGTTTCACGAATCAATGCTGCTTTTTCTACATCATAATCATCCAAAGCAATAACCGCATCTACTTTCCGGGTTTTCATCAGATGAGAAAATCCCTGGATAAGATGTTCAAGATTCCATACCGAAGGTTTGATTTCCGGCATATAGAAAACTTCGTCGACAGCGTGCCATGGCCAGTTTTTTTCTTTTAAATTTTCCGATGTTATGAGGATGATTTTATTGCCGAGCTTTTTCATTTCGTCCATAAAATCGTACCCTTTATAATAGCACGAAATACATACGATGGTTTTCTCCTTCATATAATGATTTTTAATTTTTATTAAATTATAAAAAATAAAAGCTTATGATTATTGATTATTTAATATTAAAAATTGATAACCTTTGTGCTTTTGAAAATTGCTAATCAAGTATAAGAAGAAAATCTGTAAAAAACTAATTTTTAATGATAATTTTCGATTAAATCGGCTAATAATTGCACACCAAAACCGGTCGCTGCTTTTTCTTTTGCATATCCCACATTTCCAAACGCAACTCCTGCAATATCAAGATGTGCCCAGTTTGGATGGTTTCCGATGAATTGCTCCAAAAATTTGGCGGCGACAATACAATCTCCTATGGGTTTCATTGAGATGTTTTTGAAGTCGGCCACATCAGATTTAAAATCATCCATCCAAATGTCCCAAAGCGGAAGATTCCATAATCTCTGATTCGTTTTATCTCCGGTTTTAATTAAAATATTTTTCAAATCTTCATTATTCGAAAACATCGCACCACAAGTGTCTCCAAACATTCTCACAGAACTCCCTGTAAGTGTTGCAAGATCGATCAGAACATCTGTTTTGTAGTTTTTTGAAAGGTAAGACAATCCGTCTGCAAGCGTCATTCTTCCTTCTGCATCGGTATTGAGAACTTCGATGGTCTTTCCGTTGTAAGCGGTAATTACATCGCTTGGTAAATAAGCGTTTTCAGAAATTGCATTGTCTGTAATCGGTAAAATAGCTGTAATGTTAACGGGAAGTTTCATCTGCGATGCGTAAATAAGTGCTCCAATCACTGCGGTTGCGCCTCCCATATCGGATTTCATATAATGCATATTGTCTGAAGCTTTCAGGGAAATTCCTCCGGTGTCAAACAGAACACATTTTCCTACGAGTCCGAAAGTTTTTGCATTCTTTACAGTTGTTTTATATTCTAAAATGGTAAAAGCAGCGTCATAAGCACTTCCCTGGTTAACCGACAGAAAAGCTCCCAAACCAAGTTCTTCGCATTTTTTTCTGTTGAAAGCGGTGTATTTTAACTGATTTTTTTTGGCTAAATTTTTCAGATATGCATTGATGGCTTCAGGTCTTTTTAGATTTGCTGGCTTGTTAAGCCAATCCATACAGGCGGTTTGGCCTTCACAGATCGCATCAATTTTTGTTGAAATTGTTTCTAATTTTTTAGGACTTAAATTCCCGAAATGAAGCTCGAAAGACTCGTTCCAGAAAGGATGGGTTTTATCAAACGGGTAGTTGTAGGTTCCTAAAAGAAGACCTTTTGCAAATTCTTCAAACTGGTTTTCATGAATAAAATCTGCAATTAACAGAGTAGCAATAGTCTGGATGTTTTTTTTCTGGGTCTGGGAAAATTTAATTCCGATTTGCTGAAACTCAAAATTCTGAGAAGTTTCTTTCCCAAGACCTATATAATAAGTAATGGTTTCTTCGCTGGTTTCGATGAAAATTTCGTGCTTTTTTCCTGAGAAAAGAAGTGAAATGTTTTTATTAAAATTTTTATGGTTTAAAGTCCAGGCTTCTTCTGTAAATAACTGAAAAACCTGAGCGTATTGTTTATTTTTTTTGTTGATTAGTTTCATAATTAGATTATATTAATTTTTAATATTTTCCTGATGGGGTGTTACGTCAAGAGGATTTTCGATGTTATTGTAGAACAGCCATTCAATCGCTCTCGGAAATTCCTGTGACCAGTAAAATTCACTGTGAGCTCCGTCTGGATTGATGCTGGTTTTAAATTCAAAATCAAAAAGATTCTTCTTTTCCCATTGTTTCAGATAATTTTCAAAAACCTGAATTCTTTTCACCATTTTCGAACCTTCCTGCTCACCTCCGTAAAGATAGATTTTAGTTTTAAAAGGAACTCTGAAACTCATCATCGGGAAATTATTGTTCGGTTCTACCCAAAGTGATGGTGAGAAGATCAATAATTTAGAATACACTTCAGGGTAAAGAAACCCGCTGTAAATACTGATAAGTGCACCCAAAGAACTGCCGCCGATTCCTGTGTTTTCTCTGTCTTTTTTTGTTCGGTAATGTTCATCTACAAAAGGTTTTAAGGTATCGGTTATAAATCGGATGTATTTTTTACCTTCCGAACCATTGGCGACATGGTCATTATCAAAGATATATTCTTTTATACGGTCTTCACTTCCATGTTCAATGGCGATTACAATAAGATCTCCGCGGCCGTATTCCGCAAGAATAGATAGTTTTTTATCGATTTCCCAGTTTCCGTAAGAACTTCCTTCATTAAAAAGATTTTGAGCATCCTGTAAGTAAAGAACGGGATAATTTTTATCTGAAATATAGTAATCGTGGGGTAGAAGTGCCCAGACTTTTCGAAAACGGTCGAGCTGTGGGATATAAAATTCTTCAGAAATGACTTCTACGATAGGAAAAAATTCATCTTTGAAAGGTCCCCAGTTTAATCTCCATTTTTCTACAAAATCCTGTGTGGTTTTTGAAGTTTTTTTGACTTTTCTGTTGGGCGTGATGCTTCCGTATTTGTCTAGTTCTACGTTTTCCCAACCGCCTTTGGTGAATTTATATTCTACTTCATCGGAGAGTAGCTGATCTTCTATTTCGATACTGTAAGTATTTTCATCGGACTGTTGAAGCTGGAAATTATAATCTTTAGGATTCCATTTGTTGAAGTTTCCTGTGATAAAGATTGGTCTGTTGTCTGTTTCTGATGTGCTCAGTGTAAATTTCATTGTGTTTTATCGGACATTTTAAGCTTTTAAATTTATGAAAAATCTTTTTAAAGATATTGTTTAAAAATAATAAAATTTATGGTGTGGCAGAGTTAAAATTCATATATTTGATAGTCATCGTTATTCAGTAAATAAAATGATCATAACGACTGATTTAGACCGAAAAACCAAATATGATGAATTTTGTAAAAACCTATACACTTTTTACGGAACATGATGTGTATCTTTTCAAGGAAGGTAAACATTACAGGCTCTACGAAAAGTTTGGGTCTCATTCTGTTGAGAAAGACGGAGTAAAGGGGGTGTATTTTTCGGTTTGGGCTCCGAATGCCAAAAAAGTTTCGGTAATCGGGAATTTCAACAACTGGAATCATCGTGAGCATATTTTGTTTCCGAGATGGGATAAGTCCGGAATCTGGGAAGGATTTATTCCTGCACTTTCGTGGGGTACCTTATATAAATATGCTGTTGAAACCTTTCAGGGACATATTTTAGAAAAAAGTGATCCGTATGCATTAAGCTGGGAACAGAATCTTCAGGCGGCTTCTATGGTTTCTACCAATTGGTACGAATGGGACGATCAGGAATGGCTCGAAAAACGCTGGCAAAAAAACAGTCTTGAATCACCAATTTCTGTTTACGAAATCCATTTAGGTTCGTGGATGCGAAATGCAGATAATCCCGAGAAATTTCTTAATTACAGAGATATTGCCGCAAAGCTGGTTCCGTATATCAAGGAAATGGGTTTTACACATGTAGAATTCATGCCGGTGATGGAATATCCTTATGATCCGAGTTGGGGTTATCAGATTACAGGTTTTTATGCAGCAACTTCACGTTTTGGTTCACCACAGGATTTGATGTTTTTGATTAATGAACTTCATAAAAACGATATTGGCGCTATTTTAGATTGGGTTCCTTCTCATTTTCCGGGTGATGCAAACGGATTACACCGTTTTGACGGCTCTTATTTATATGAGCATGAAGATCCACGAAAAGGTTTTCATCCTGACTGGAAATCCTATATTTTTAATTACGGAAGAAATGAAGTGAAATCTTTTCTTATTTCGAATGCCGTGTTCTGGCTTGATCGTTATCATGCAGACGGACTTCGTGTGGATGCTGTAACGTCGATGCTTCATCTTGATTATTCAAGGAATGAAGGAGAATGGGAACCGAATATTTATGGTGAAAATGTAAATCTCGAAGCAAAAGCTTTCCTTCAGGAATTTAATACGGCTGTTTACAAAGAATTTGGCAATAATATCATGACGATTGCTGAAGAGAGTTCAGATTTTCCAAAATTAACGAAACCTGTTCATGACGGTGGCGTCGGTTTTGGAATGAAATGGATGATGGGCTGGATGCACGATACTCTATTTTATTTTAAAGAAGATCCTATCAACAGAAAACAACATCATCACAAGCTGAGTTTTGCCTCGATGTATATGTATAATGAGAATTATATGATTCCGCTTTCACATGATGAGGTTGTACACGGAAAAGCCAGCCTTATTTATAAAATGATAGGTGATGAATGGCAGAAATTTGCCAATCTCAGAGCTTTGTATGTGTACATGTTTACGCATCCCGGAGCGAAATTATTGTTTATGGGAGATGAGTTCGGACAAACTAACGAATGGAACTTTAAGCAAAGCTTAGATTGGCATTTATTGCAATATCCTGTTCATCAAGGGTTGCAGAGTTTAGTTAAAGATCTGAATCACCTCTATAAAGACGAGGCTGCATTTTACGAAAATCAGTTTAAACCGGAAGGTTTTGAATGGGTTGAAGCCAATGATACCGACAATTCTGTCTATATTTATTTAAGAAAAGGGAAGAGAAGGGATGATGTTTTTATGATTATTTTAAATTTAACTCCACGGGTAATTGATTATAAAGTAGGTGTGAATGCAGGAACACATTGGGAAGTCGTTCTCAATTCCGATGACGAAAAATATAGCGGAAGCGGAGTACAAGCTCATATTTTCAGAGAAGATCATGATCAATGGATGAACCGGCCAAGATCAATCAGCTTAAACCTTCCTGCACTTTCGGGGATTGTTTTAAAACAGAGAAAAGATAAAAAATATAAATTAAATAGGATTAAACAGCACAAAAAATGACAATATTTCACCTCAGTACAGAATGTTATCCCGTAGCCAAAGTTGGCGGATTGGCAGATGTAGTAGGCGCACTGCCGAAATATCAGAATAAAATAAAAGATATTGATGCCAAAGTAGTGATGCCTTGGTACAACAAGCATTTTGTATATGATTATGATTTTGAAGTTGTTTTTGACGGCTTTATTCATCAGGGTTCCAATATGCTTCAGGTTCAGGTTTTGAAAGAAACCACAAATGTTTTGGGATTTGAATTGTATATGGTGAAAATTCCGGGATTGCTCGATCGCGAAAATCCTTACGGATATCAGGATGAAAGTTTTCAGTTTCTGGCTTTTCAGCATGGGATTTTGCATTGGCTCTCGGCGATGAAAATTCGTCCGGATGTTTTGCATTGCCACGATTATCATACAGGTTTAGTTCCTTTTATGGTTGAAAACTGCTATGAATTTGAATTTCTGAAAGGCGTAAAAACAATCGGTACAATCCATAACGGGGAATATCAGGGAATGATGAGCTGGGATATGGTGAGTTATATGCCTGCTTTCGATCATTACAAATGGGGACTTTTAGACTGGAACGGATTTATCAATCCTTTGGCGAGTATGATTAAATGTTGTTATGCATTTACGACGGTTTCGGAAGGATATCTGGAAGAACTTTTTGTGAGCTTCAAAGGTCTGGAAAGTCTGGTGAGAGAAGAATTTTCAAAAGCTTACGGTATTATCAACGGAATTGATACTGATGTGTGGAATCCTGAAACCGATCCAATGATCGATTTTAACTTTACTATTAAAAATGCGTTAAAAATAAAAAAGAAAAACAAACTGAAGCTTTGTAAAGAATATGGTTTGAATCCTGAACTTCCTCTTTTTGCATTCATCGGTAGATTTGCTACAGAAAAAGGAGCCGATCTTTTACCGGATGTTATCTGGAGAAGTATAAAGCAAAGTTTTGGCGGTTTAAACATTATTGTTTTGGGTTCAGGAAACGAATATGTGGAAAGACAGATGAAAGAATTGAATGCTGTTTACTCGAATTTTGCTACAGATATAGGATATAAAGAACATTTGTCCCATAAAATCTACGCTTCGGCAGATTTTTTGTTGATGCCTTCAAGGGTCGAGCCTTGCGGTCTCAATCAGATGTATGCGATGCGATACGGAACGGTTCCGGTTGTAAGTTATACAGGTGGATTGAGAGACACGGTAAAAGATATTTCTACAGGAGGTTCCGGCTTAAATTTCACTTATCCTGGAGTAGACGATATTATTCATGCAATGAGCCGAGGCTTAAATATTTATAAAGACAAAGCTCAGATGGAAAATTTGGTGTTATCTAATATGAAATTCGATTTTGCCTGGGAGAAATCCGCAGAAAAATATATAGCTTTATATAATCAATAGATTTAGAAAAATAATCTGAAATTTTTAAATATTAAACAAACTATAAAATAATAAAAACGCAGATATTTATGAAACACAACGTCATTTCAATTGTTTTGGGGGGAGGAAGAGGGACGAGACTTTTTCCGTTAACGTACACGAGATCAAAACCTGCTGTACCTATTGCCGGAAAATACAGATTGGTAGATATACCGATTTCAAACTGTTTAAATTCTGGTTTAAATAAAATTCTTGTTTTAACGCAGTTTAATTCAGCATCATTAAACTCACATATCAAAAATTCTTACCATTTTGATATTTTCAGTCAGGGTTTTGTAGATATTTTGGCGGCAGAACAAAATGTTGACAGTGACAGCTGGTTTCAGGGAACGGCAGATGCAGTTCGTCAGTCTATGAAACACCTTGAAAAATATGATTATGAATATATTTTGATTTTATCAGGAGATCAGCTTTATCAGATGGATTTTAATGAAATGCTTGATTTTCATATCGAAAACGGTGGAGATGTTACCATTGCAACCATTCCTGTAACTGCAAAAGATGCTACAGGTTTTGGTATTCTAAGTTCGGATGATGAAGGAAATATTACTTCATTCGTAGAAAAACCCGGATTTGATGAGCTGAATGGCTTACAATCAGAAGTTTCAGACGAAAACAAGACCAAAGGCAAAGAGTTTTTAGCATCAATGGGAATTTATATTTTCTCAAAAACAATTCTTAAAAAGATGTTTGATGAGGGAGCGGGAGACGATTTCGGAAAAGACATCATCCCTAATTCTATCGGGAAATACAAAACTTTAAGCTATCAATATGAAGGTTACTGGACGGATATAGGAACTATTGAATCTTTCTATGAAGCGAATCTGGATCTTTGCCATGATTTCCCTCAGTTTAATTTATTTTCCTCAGCGCCAATTTTCACACGTGCAAGAATGCTTCCGCCATCAAAAGTGAATGGTTCATACGTAAGCAAAGCAGTTTTTGGTGACGGATGTATTATTTTGGCAGATAAAATCGAAAATTCTGTAATAGGAAACCGTACAAGAATAGATAAAGGAAGCACTATTGTGAATTCTTACATTATGGGTGCAGATTTCTATCAGAATACCAGTGATATTGTAATGAATGACAGCAAAGGTTTACCCAACATGGGAATCGGGAAATACTGTTATATTGAGAAGGCAATTTTAGATAAAAACTGCTACATCGGAGATAATGTAAGGATCATCGGTGGAAAGCACCTTAAAGATGGAGACTACGGAACTCATTCCGTACAGGACGGTATTGTTGTTGTTAAAAAAGGAGCAGTCTTAACTCCTGGAACTCATATCGGATAGAAGCTGGATGCTTGATGCCGGAAGCTGGGTGTTCTGAGGAGTGATAATTTTGAAATTTAGCAATTAATCAAAATCTATGCAATTGAATCTAATATCCATCAAAAATAAAAAAGAAGAGTGACCAAAGATATTGGTCACTTTTTTTATTTGTCTTACTTTTGTGCGATGCGTTTTTTCAAAATCATAGCGGTAATTGTGGTATTTCTGATCGGAGCTTATGCGGCTTCCATGTATTACTTTGTGGATGAAAGTAAAGAGTTTACGATCGAAAAAGAAATAGATTATCCTTTGGAAAAAGTGTTTAATCAGTTTAATAATCTGCAGAACTTTACCCGCTGGAATAACTTTTTTTCAAGCTCAAAAACCATTACGATCGATTATTATCTACCTTATGAAGGGCAGGGAAGTGCAATCAGTTACAATGATCCGAAAAGTGAAGATGGCGGCGAAATGTTTATCCGTTACGAGAATCCAAATAAGACTTTGAGATATCAGCTTTTTGAGGATGAGGACGAAAATCCGACCTTGATTGATGTGAAATTTATAGCAGTTTCCGCTGAAAAAACGAAGATCAAATGGTTTGTACATACTCCAAAATTGCCACTTCTTTCAAGAGCGCAAAACTTCTGGACCGAAGATAAATTTGCTGAAAATATCGATAAAAGCATGCTTAATCTAAAAAATGTATTAAGCAACAAAGTAGAGAAAGACAATCAGCTGGCTGCGATAAAATACGACAGCATTATGGTTGAAAATGAAGAAGCGAAAATGATTTTGGGTGTCAACGTAAGTGCTTCCAACAAAAAAGATGCGTTGTACAAAAATATCGTCATGAATTACAATAAAGTAAATAATTTCGTGTCGATGGATTTGGGTAAAAAAAATGATGAGGTAGGTTATCCTGTGCTGATTACCGACGCCGATAATTTTAAAGATAAAGAGGTATCTTATTTCTTCGGAATCCCATTGTCGAAGAAAGTAGGAATTACGGATAATAATTTCAATTTCAGGTCTGTAAATCCTACCCAGAACTATGTAATGTACTACAAAGGAACTTACGAAGGAAGAGTAAAGGCAATTCAGCAGCTGATGCAAAAAGCCAAGAAAGACGAGATGCGTTACGGTGATGTTTATCAGACTTTTATCGAGTCGCCTGCAGAAGGTCAGAATGTCAATATGAAACTTTCTCTTTCAGTTTACAGATGATTTTTTCCCAATTATTGATTTTATAATTTTTTTAAAGGTTTGAGACTATCCTAACCCGTTTTTTTTTATTAAATTTGAAGATTAATTCGATAAACAAAATTTAATAATAGATAAACTGTAATAATGGACAGATTTTCATTCCTAAACGCAGCTCATTCTCAGTTAATTGAGGATTTATACCAACAATACTTAAAATTCCCGGACTCTTTAGAACCATCATGGAAGGCCTTTTTTCAAGGTTTTGATTTTGCATTGGAGAACTATTCTGATGAAGAAGACATCCAGTACATTAAAAATTCGGGGAATTCTTCTCCTGCAGTTCAGCAGATTTCTCAGGCGGCTTCAAACGGTGAAGTTCCGGAGCATATCAAGAAGGAATTTAAGGTGGTAAATCTTATTGAAGCGTATAGGACGAGAGGTCATCTTTTCACAAAAACAAACCCTGTTCGTGAAAGAAGACACTACACTCCGACTTTAGATATCGAAAACTTCGGTCTTGACAAGTCAGATTTAAACACAAAATTCAACTGTGCCGTTGAAACAGGAATGAAAGGTCCTGCAACTTTACAGGAGTTAATTACACACTTAGAAAACATTTATTGTGATTCTATCGGTGTGGAATATATGCACATCAATAATGTTCAGGAAAAAGATTTCATTAAGCAGTGGCTTCAGGTAAATGAAAACCACCCAAATCTTAATGCTAACGAAAAAACTGAAATTTTATTAAAATTAAATCAGGCGGTTGCATTTGAAAATTATCTTCACACAAAATTTGTTGGTCAGAAAAGATTCTCATTAGAGGGTGGTGAAACATTGATTCCAGCTTTGGATCAGTTGATTTCAAGATCTTCACAGTTGGGAGTTGATGAGGTTGTTTTAGGAATGGCTCACAGAGGTAGATTGAATGTGTTGACAAACATTTTCGGTAAATCTTACAAACAGATTTTCTCAGAATTCGAAGGGAAAGAATTTGAAGAAGATGTATTTTCTGGTGACGTTAAATATCACTTAGGTTCGTCAAAAAAAATCAAGACGGCTTCTGGAGAAGAAGTTGCGATTAATTTAACGCCAAACCCATCTCACTTAGAAACAGTTGCAGCTTTGGTTGAAGGTATTTGCCGAGCGAAAGTTGATGATAAGTATAAAGATTATTCTAAAGTTTTACCAATTATTATCCACGGTGATGGGGCAATTGCAGGACAAGGTATTGCATACGAAGTTGCTCAGATGATGACTTTGGAGGGGTACAAAACTGGCGGGACAGTACATATCGTTGTAAATAATCAGGTTTCGTTTACAACCAACTATATGGATGCAAGATCTTCTACCTATTGTACAGATGTTGCAAAAGTAACAGAATCTCCTGTAATGCACGTCAATGCAGATGATGCAGAAGCTGTTGTTCATGCAATTCATTTCGCAGCTGATTTCAGAGCGAAGTTTGGTAAAGATGTTTATATCGATTTGTTAGGTTATAGAAAATATGGTCACAACGAAGGAGATGAACCAAGATTTACACAGCCTAATTTATATAAATCAATTTCTAAGCACCCGAATCCAAGAGAAATATACAAAGATCTTTTGTTGAAAGACAGCGTTGTATCAAACGATTTGATCGCTAAAATGGAGGCGGATTTCAAAGCTCTTTTAGATAAAGATTTTGATGCTTCTAAAGAAATTGAGAAAAACGTAATGGACGTTTTCATGGCAGATGACTGGACGAATTATCCAATTGGGAAAAGAGGGGCAGTTCAGGAAGCTGTTGATACAAAATATGACTTAGAGAAGTTGAAAGAATTGGCCATTAAAATGTCAACACTTCCGGCTGATAAAAAGTTTTTAAATAAAATTACAAGACTCTTCGAAAACAGACTTAAAGCTATTGAAGGAAACTCATTAGATTGGGCTCTTGGAGAATGGTTGGCTTATGCTACACTTCTTGTTGAAGGTCACAACGTAAGAATTTCCGGTGAAGATGTGGAAAGAGGAACGTTCTCTCACAGACATGCGGTGGTGAAAACTGAAGATACGGAAGAAGAATATGTACCATTGAGACAACTTTCTGAAAGCAGATTTGATGTTTTCAATTCTCACCTTTCTGAATATGGAGTTCTTGGTTTCGATTATGGGTATGCAATGGCTTCTCCTAATACATTGACGATCTGGGAGGCTCAGTTTGGAGATTTCGTAAACGGTGCTCAGATTATCGTTGACCAATATTTAGCGGCTGCAGAAGAAAAATGGAAAATTCAGGATGGTTTGGTAATGTTGTTGCCTCATGGTTCAGAAGGTCAGGGTGCGGAACACTCTTCAGCAAGACTGGAAAGATTCTTAACACTTTGTGCTAATGAAAATATGGTTGTTGCAAATGTTACTTCTCCTGCCAACTATTTCCACTTACTGAGAAGACAGTTGAAATGGGCATTCAGAAAGCCGTTAATTGTAATGAGTCCTAAATCTTTGCTAAGACATCCAAAAGTGGTTTCTCCGCTTGAAGATTTCTCAAACAAAGGATTCCAGCCAATTTTAGATGATCCGACTGCAGATCCTGCAAAAGTTGAAAAATTAGTGCTTTGCTCAGGTAAATTATATTTCGAATTATTAGCTAAGAAAGAAGAATTAAATTGTGAGAATATTGCATTGGTAAGATTTGAGCAGTTATATCCGCTTCAGACTGATGCTATCGAAGCTATTTTTGCTAAATATTCAAACAGAAAATCAATCGTTTGGGCTCAGGAAGAACCAGAAAACATGGGAGCTTGGTCTTATATCCTGAGAAATTTCAGAGATACAGGAATTCAGGTTGTTTCTCCGGTACCAAGTGGTGCTCCGGCTCCGGGAAGTCACAAAATGTTTGAGAAAAACCAAAATGCTGTTATCAACAGAGTTTTCGACAGAGACGATGCTCCGGTTAAAAGACCTGTAACAGCTTAATTATAATAATATCCAATTAAAAAAATAAAAAATACGATATGTCAATTTTAGAAATGAAAGTTCCTTCACCGGGAGAATCAATTACAGAAGTTGAAATTGCAACTTGGCTTGTGAAAGATGGTGATTATGTAGAAAAAGATCAACCAATCGCTGAAGTAGATTCAGACAAGGCAACATTAGAATTACCTGCAGAGCAGAGTGGTGTAATCACTTTAAAAGCAGAAGAAGGTGATGTAGTACAAGTAGGACAAGTAGTTTGTTTAATCGATATGGATGCTGCAAAACCCGCGGGATCTGCTCCAGCTGCGGAAGCTCCAAAGCAAGAAGAGGCTCCTAAAGCGGCTGAACCGGCTAAACAAGAAGCTCCAAAACCTGCAGCTCCGGTTGCAGCTGCTACGACACAAACTTATGCAACAGGTACTCCGTCTCCTGCAGCGAAGAAAATTCTTGACGAAAAAGGGATCGATGCATCTCAGGTTTCAGGTTCCGGAAGAGATGGAAGAATTTCTAAATCTGATGCTGAATTAGCGGCTGTTCCTGCATTAGGAGGAAGTCCTCTTTCTGCTACAGGTTCAAGATCTACTACAACAACTAAACTTTCAGTTCTTAGAAGAAAAATTGCTCAGAGATTAGTTTCAGTAAAGAATGAAACAGCAATGTTAACGACTTTCAACGAAGTTGACATGTCTGAAATCTTTAGACTAAGAAAACAATATAAAGACGAATTTGCTCAAAAACACGGAGTAGGACTTGGTTTCATGTCTTTCTTCACAAAAGCGGTTACAAGAGCATTACAAATGTATCCTGATGTAAATGCATCGATCGACGGAGATTTCAAAGTAAACTATGATTTCTGCGATATTTCAATTGCGGTTTCAGGTCCTAAAGGATTAATGGTTCCTGTATTGAGAAATGCTGAAAATATGTCTTTTTCAAGTGTTGAAGCAAACATCAAAGATTTAGCAATCAAAGTAAGAGACGGAAAAATCACAGTTGACGAAATGACGGGAGGTACTTTCACAATTACAAACGGTGGTACTTTCGGATCAATGATGTCTACACCGATTATCAATCCTCCTCAATCTGCAATTTTGGGTATGCACAACATTATCCAGAGACCGGTTGCTGTTGACGGGCAGGTTGTCATTCGTCCGATGATGTACGTTGCGATGTCTTACGATCACAGAATTATCGATGGTAAAGAATCTGTAGGATTCCTTGTTGCGGTAAAAGAAGGTATCGATAATCCGGTAGAAATTCTATTAGGCGGAGACGAAAGAAAAGGTTTAGGATTATAATCCGTACTTTTTATAAAATAACAAACCCCGTCTCTCAAAAAAAGGCGGGGTTTTTGTATTTATTGATTTAAATTGAATGAAAATGTTCTCGAAAATTACTTCCAATATAAAGGTTTCGGTCGTCCCCGAATACGATAGCAAGAACAGTTATCCGTCAGAAAACCGTCACGTTTTTAAATATAATATTGTTATTGAAAATGATGCAGATTTCCCTATAAAAATCCTTAAAAGAAAATGGTTGATTTTTGATGTAGGTTTTGGATATACGGAAGTGGTAGGTGACGGAGTAATTGGCTTAACTCCCGATGTAGAGCCCGGCGATAATTTTGCTTACTTTTCAAATGTAATGCTTCGTTCCGGAGTAGGAAATATGAGTGGAAAATACCTTGTTGAAAACTCTCAGACCAAAGAAAGTTTCGAAATTGATATCCCTAAATTTAATCTCTTATCTGAAGTTTTAAGTAATTAATTGGGCAAGCTTAAATAACCTATTTTCAAACATCTGTGAAAATCTGTGTGGTCTGTTAGAAATTACAATATCTTAATTTTCTGCTTCATATAATCTGTAATTTCATCATTGCTTGTAAGAAACAATTTTTCGAAAGCTAAAAGTGCAATTTTTGCACAAACTTCTGCATCATCTCCTGCTCTGTGATGTTTAAACTGAATGTCATGGTATTCTGCAAGATGTTTTAAACCATATTTAGGGAGATAATTCCAAGATTTTTTTGCCAGCTGAATGCTGCACAAATAATTTAATTTCGGAGCAAACATTCCGTAAAAATCAAGGCAGCCACGCAAAACACCTGCATCAAAACTTGCGTTATGGGCAATCATTAAAGTCCCATACATCAATTCTTCAATTTCATACCATATTTCGTCGAAAGTAGGAGCATCTTTTACATCACTCGGAAGAATGCCGTGTACATCAATATTTCTTTGATTGAAATAAGGAAAACTGGGAGGTTTTATGAGCCATGTTTTGGTTTCAACAATTTTGGAATCCTGTACAATACAAACTCCGACTTCACAGGCTGAATGTCTCTCAAAGGTTGCAGTTTCAAAATCGATGGCGCAGAAATCCATTTAATAGAGTGTGTTTGGTTTAAATTAATTTTTACCTCCTAAAAAATGCTTAAAAATAAGCCATTTTGTTTGGTAATAGTGGCTTTTTTGATGCTTTTGCCGGCGTTTCAGTGTTCCTGAAAGCTGAGCATAAAACCCGAAATGTCCTCTTGCTACTGCCCAAAGATGTGAAAAACCATTTTTATAAGCGAAGTAAAAGGAAGCAATACCATCTAAACACAATCTGAAAAATATCAGCCAGATCAGTTTCGGAAAGGGTAAATTCTTCAACATCATCGAAAGATTATTTCGGATGTTTAAAAAAGTTTTCTGAGCACTTTGCTTGTTTAAAGTTCCACCTCCGACGTGATAAACTTCAGATTTTCCGGTGTAAAATACTTTCTTTCCTGAATTAATTAATCTCCAACAAAGATCAATCTCTTCCTGATGTGCAAAAAATCGTTCATCAAAACCATTCTGCTCCCAGAAATCATTAGATCTGATAAAAAAACAACATCCTGAAGCCCAGAAAATTTCTGTTTCGTCATTGTACTGACCTTTATCTTCTTCCAAATCGTCAAAAATTCTTCCTCGACAATAAGGATAGCCCAAATTATCAATCAATCCGCCTGCAGCTCCTGCAAATTCAAAATATTGTTTATTATTAAATGATAATATTTTAGGTTGAATAGCAGAAATCGCTGAATCTTTTTTAAATAAATTTAAAACCGGCTTAATCCAGTTTTCAGAAACTTCTACATCAGAATTCAGAAGACAGTAATATTCTGCGTTTATTTTTTTTAAACCTTCGTTATAACCGCCTGCAAAGCCATAATTTTTGTCGTTAATAATGATTTTTACCGAAGGAAATTTCTGTTTTAAAAATTCAACCGAATCATCTGTTGAATGGTTATCAATGACATATATTTCAGCATCATCAGAAAACCGTACAACACCCGGAAGGAATTTCTGAAGCCAGTTTTTCCCGTTCCAGTTTAAGATAACTACGGCAAGATTTTTAGATTCTTCTCTCATTTACTCTTCATACGTTTTAATAGAATCCTGATACTTCCATTTTCTGTGCGACCAAAGATAATTGTCGGGATTTTTTCTGATGGTATTTTCAAGAAGATGATGGAATTTTTGTACCACTTCATTATTCACAAATTTTTCACCATCCGGATAGATCCTGTGATAATTTACCTGATAATACCCTCTTTTTACTTTTTTCATTTCGCAATAAATAAAGATAAGATCCATTCGGGTAGCTAATTTGTCGTAACCAATGAAAGCTGGAGTTCTCTGGTTAAGAAATTTTAATCCGTAATTCACATGTGAAGAATGTGGTGTCTGATCGGCAACAAACATATAGATAGATTCGCCATCGTTTTGCTTTCTGAAAATATTTAAAATAACTTCATTAGCTTCAAGCGCTTCATTTCCGAACTTATTGCGGACTTTTTTCATCTGATCTTCCCAAAAACTGCTGTTTACCTTTCTGTAAACAGGATGTGAGTTTTTTTGAGGTGTAAGCGTTGCTAAAGCATTCATCCATTCCCAATTGAAAACGTGTCCTGCCATTAAAATGATATTTTTGCCTTCAGCTTTTGCTTCATGAAACAAATGCTGATTGATGTGTTGCATCCTTACACGTGATTCTGTTTCGGAAATGCTGAACGATTTCACCGTTTCTACCAGATAATCTGAAAAATTTAAATAGAATTTCTTTCTGATTTCTCTGATTTCCTCATCTGATTTTTCAGGAAATGAATTCTTTAAATTCTTCGTAATTACATTTTTTCGGTATCCGACGATGTAATGATTCAAAAAGAAGATAATATCTGAAAAAATGTATAAGATTTTCAGCGGGAGCTTTGAAATTAAGTATAATATTTTTATCAGGAAATTCATAAAACAGGCAAATTTACGGATAATAAAATTATGGTTCTATTTTTGCTTGTAAATACTATTATTTTTTTATTTTTATGTTATGAAAAAATTGATAGTTACAGCTTTTATAGGAATTGGTTTTCTCGGATTTTCTCAGGATCTGAAGAGTGAATCAAATGTAAGGGAAAAGGATAAAACTTTGTTGGTAAAAACCGATCATGCAGAGCTGGAAGCAAAAAAGAAAGCAGCTGAAGAAAAAGCAAAGCTGCCTAAACCTTATGATCCTAAAGCGGATGCAGAAAAAGATATTCAGGCTTTAATTGGAAAAGCAAAAAAAGAAAATAAGAATATCATAATTCAGGCAGGTGGGAACTGGTGTATTTGGTGCTTGAGATTCAATCAGTATGTACAAACAACACCCGAGTTGAAGAATATTGTTGATAAAAACTATGAATATTATCATCTGAACTATTCGCCGGATAATAAGAACGAAAAAACTTTTGCAAAATACAGTAATCCGGGTGAAAAGTTTGGGTATCCGGTTTTCATCATCTTAGATAAGAACGGAAAGACACTCCATATCCAGCAGAGTGATGTTTTGGAAGAAGGAAAAGGATACAGCTTAGAAAAAGTAAAAGAGTTTTTCAACAAATGGACTCCAACGAAATCTTAAAAAATTAACCGGGAATTTTCTCCCGGTTTTTTATTTATAGAAATCTTTTGATCCAACTTAATTTTTTCTCAGAATAGGGTGGATATTTAATATTTGGTTCGCCCCAGGTTGCTTTTTCCAGAACGGCTTTTTGATGAGAAAATGTTTCAAAACCAAATTTACCGTGATAATTACCGATTCCTGAATTTCCGACTCCGCCAAACGGGAGGTTTTCATTTCCTAAATGCATCATGACGTCATTGATGCAGCCTCCGCCAAATGAAAGTTTATTTTTGAATATTTCCTTCTCTTCGGAATTTTGAGTGAATAAATAAGCCGCTAAAGGCTTTTCGTGTTCTAAAATTTCATTTAAAACAAGATTGAAATTGGTAAACGAAATAACTGGCAAAATGGGTCCGAAAATTTCATCCTGCATCACGTCATCATTCCAATTGACATTCGTTAAAATTGTGGGTTCGATGTATAATTTTTCCTGATCTGAATTTCCTCCAAAGTAAATTTTATCTTTATTGATAAGCTTAGTAAGCCTTTCGAAATTCTTTGAATTGATAATTCTTGTATAATTTTCAGAATTTATTTCATATTTAAATTCCTGAATATATTTTCTAAGCATCTCTAAAAACTGTTCCTGAACAGATTCTTCTACCAATAAATAATCGGGAGCCACACAGGTTTGTCCGGCATTTAAAAATTTTCCCCAGACAATTCTTTTGGCGGCAACTTCAAGATTAGCTTCCTTGGTAATAATTGCCGGAGATTTTCCGCCTAATTCTAAAGTTACGGGCGTTAAATTTTTTGCCGCAGCTTCGTATATGATTTTCCCGACTTTTGTACTTCCTGTAAAAAATATTTTGTCGAATTTTAGTTTTAAAAGTTC
The DNA here is from genome assembly GCF_001693475.1 of Chryseobacterium sp. CBo1. Taxonomy (NCBI): domain Bacteria; kingdom Pseudomonadati; phylum Bacteroidota; class Flavobacteriia; order Flavobacteriales; family Weeksellaceae; genus Chryseobacterium; species Chryseobacterium sp. CBo1. The sequence continues at coordinate 38,282 of NZ_MAUH01000005.1, read as the reverse complement.
GGTTGTTTCATCAATTCCGCCTTCATAAGCATATAAATATTCCGAAGGAAAGTTTTCATTGATGATTTTTACCATTACTTTCATTGTATTTTCAGCGATTTCGCTTGGTTTTACAATGCAGCAATTTCCAGCTGCCAAAGCTGCAACAATAGGAGAGAGCGACAGTTGATAAGGGTAATTCCACGCTCCGATAACAAGAATATTTCCTAAAGGTTCAGAACAGATTCTGCTCTTTCCGATTTGATTAACAATGTTGGTACGTACTTTTTTAGGTTTTGAAAGCAATTTTAAATTGTTCAGATAATATTTAATATCATTTAATATAAAGGAAATTTCGGTGGTGAAAGTATCAAATTTAGACTTACCAAAGTCCTTATCAATAGCTTCATAGAGAAGATTCTCATTCTGAAGAATAATATCCCGAAGTTTTTCAAGATACATCTTTCTGAATCTGAGATTTTTTGTCTGCTGTGTTTTAAAAAACTCTTTCTGCTTCGATACGATTTCCTGAATTTCCATAAACTGAATTTCCTGATTTATAGCAAATTTTCTGCCTTTTATTTTTTTATAAGTAATATTTACCGTTAGTTTGAAAGTGAAAGACAATGTTTGTTTTAAATTCTTATTATGAATAACGGGCTGCAATCATAGCCCCAATCGCAGCAATTGTTTGAGCTCATTTTTTGTTTTCGGCGGCGGCTTTGCCGCCGCCGAAAACAAAAAATAGCGAGTGCGGAGAGCGGGAAATAGCTTCTAAAATGAAACAACTTCAATATATGCTTGTTGTAATGACATAAAAGAAAAACCACTTCAACTGAAGTGGTTTTATATAGTGAGAAAATCTCGTCTTTTTGATTAAGCTTCTTCAGTAGAAGGAGTTTCTTCAACTTTAGCTTTAGGAGCAGCTGGTTTAGGAGCTTCAACCGGAGCGTCAGATACGATATCGAACTCATAGTTGTACTCAACATTTCTGTGAAGTCTAACAAGAGCAGTGAATTTACCTGTTCTCTTAATGGTGTTTCCAGGGATTTTGATGTATTTTTTATCTACAGATACACCTGCTTTTCCTAGAGCTTCAGCTAAATCAGCATTGTTGATAGAACCGAATAATTTATCACCAGTACCTACTTTTGCAGGAATAGTGATTGAAGTTTTCTTCAATTGATCAACCACACCGTTTGCAGTAGCGATTAATTTTGCTTCTTCTTCTTTTCTAGCCTCTAAAGTAGCTTCAAGAGCTGCAATGTTTTTAGGAGTAGCTAAAAGTGCAAATCCTTGAGGAATCAAGAAATTTCTAGCATAACCAGGCTTTACGTTTACTGTGTCGAATTCAAGACCTAAATTTTCAACGTCTTTTTTTAGAATAATGTTCATTGTTGTTGTCCGTTTTAGAGTTCCGAGTTTCGGTTTATATTCCGGGTACTCGTTACTTCGTTAGAATTTATTAATTAATTCAGCAACAAAAGAAGAGATTGCTCTCTTCTTTTATTTATTTTTTGTCTTATTTCAATAAGTCAGCTACGTAAGGCATCAAAGCTAAGTGTCTAGCTCTTTTGATAGCAGAAGAAACTTTTCTTTGGTATTTCAAAGAAGTTCCGGTGTATCTTCTTGGTAAAATTTTACCTTGCTCGTTTACGAACTGTAATAAGAAATCAGCATCTTTGTAATCAACGTGCTTAATTCCGTATTTTTTGAATCTACAATATTTCTTTTCAGATTTTGTATTGATATCAAGCGGAGTAAGGAATTTTACTTCAGATTCTCCTCCAGCTGAGGCTTGTTTAGCCATATCATCTATTGCCATGTCTTGTCTTTTTTAAAAAATAGGGTTAATAATTAAGCTTTAGCTGCTTTTACTTTAGTTCTTCTAGTGATAGCATACTCTACAGCGTGCTTATCAAGTTTTGTAGTAAGGTAACGGATTACTCTCTCGTCACGTTTGAATGCCAATTCTAAATCAGCAACTACAGTACCTTCACCTTTAAACTCAATTAAAGTGTAAAATCCATTCTTTTTTAATTGAATAGGATAAGCTAATTTTTTTAGTCCCCAATTTTCTTTGGCAACGATTTCGCAGTTCTTTTCTTTTAAAAGATCCACGTACTTGTTCACTGCTTCCTCTACCTGTGACTCAGATAGAACGGGAGTTAAAATGAAAACAGTTTCGTAATTGTTCATAATGTAAATGAATTTGTTAATTATTTCGAGGTGCAAAAATAGGCAATATATTTATTATATGCAATATAATAGCTCATATAATTCAAAAAAGACCTGCTTTTGCAGGTCTTAAAATAATTCTAATGAAAGAAATCTCTATTTTTTTATAATTTTCGCAGATTGTAAGCCTGTTTCTGTTTGTACTGTCACAACATAGGTTCCAGATGTTAATCCTGAAACATTAATATTTGTTTTCTCCGTTTCTAAAACATTTTTACCACTTGCATCATAAATTTTAACAGATTTTATTTTTGAGTCTGAACTGATATTTAAAATATCCGATACAGGATTTGGATATATTTTGAGATTTTCATCTTTTTTAGCCAAATCATTTACAGATAGAGCTGCAGAAACATTTACAGTGTAATCTTCTGCTTGTCCATAACTACCATCTTCACAAGGAAGTGTAAGATCAGTTGTTGTATCTAATTTTTTAACTCTCATTCTGGTGTTTCCAAGAAGAGCTGTTGGAGGAACAGCTATAGAATGTACTGCCTGAATTGCATCTGTACCCGTGGAATTTACAATCGTTTGTGTTACAGTATATACTTCTCCGGCATCACTTAGATTACCATTTTGATTCCAGTCAATAAATACTGCAAAACGGTTTGTGTAATTTCCTCCCGTGTTACCTTTTAAAGTAATATCATAAGACTGTCCTCTGGCTACATTAGCAGTTTGTGAAAGGAAATATTCATGGCTGTTTCCTAAATATGCAGTTGCACTGGTTGTATTATTAATTCCTGCAAAATTTACCAAAGTAATTGGTTCATCACCGTCATCACCGAAAAAATCTGCAAATACAAGCGGTCCACAATAAGAAGGTGGTGGTGCAACATAAGTGTAATCTACTTTAATGTTATCTACCATCAACATAAATTTATCGTTACTGTTATTTACAAAAGCAAATCTTATATTCTGACCGATATATGGAGTTAAACTTACAGCTCTGCTTGTCCAGTATTTATTTTCACCAGCAGTATTGTAAAGTTCAACGGTGAAGTCATTCACAGTATTTCCTCCATTGGGAGCAAGCATTACTTTGTAACCATCAGGATAATCTCCATCCTGCGCTTTTGCATCCCAGTATAAAGTTGGTGAAGCTCCGGAAACAGGTATTGTAGGCGATATTAGCCAATCGTTCGAAGTTCCTGCTGGTGTATACCAGGAAGTACTCATTGCTGCATAATTTCCTGCGGGACCTCCAAAACTTCCATTAGTTCCTTGTCTGTCGATTCGGTTCCAGCCATTTGTAATAAAATTCACACTTGTCGCAGGGGTTAGTCCATCTACATCGATTATAGTCCATGCTGAAATTCCCTGACCGTTTCCATCAAAATTTTCCTGAAATATCTGGCTAAAGCCAAATACAGGAAATGCTAAAAATAATACATTGAGTAATTGTTTTTTCATATTAAGTTATTTTTTGAATTTGTAGACAAGTTAATAAAAAATATTAAAAACTCATTTTTCGGTGAATTTATTTGGTTGTTTTTTAATGAAATTTTAATCTTTCCTAATTTCTGTTAAAAAATTGATTTTCAGGACATCATATAAAGAATGACGACTCACTAAAATAGAAGCAATTGAAGAAACCATTCCTCCAAGCATTAAGTGAAAAATCAGAGAATGTCTGTCGGTCATTTCCAGGACAATAATTGCAGATGTAAACGGAGCGCGGGTAATGCCTGTAAGAAAGGCAACCATTCCGCCAAGAATAACGACGTTTGTTTCATTGGGTGTTAAGTCAATAATTCCGGAAATTACAGATCCGATACTTGCTCCGGCTGTTAAAGCAGGTGCGAAAATTCCTCCTGCACCCCCTGAAGTAAATGATAAGGCAGGGCCAAACATTCTTAAAATCGGAACATACCAATCTTCATGTTTATCCTGAGTATATAGTACACGTTCCATAATCTCTTTTCCTGAGCCCAAAACTTCACGGCTGATGAAAAAAGAAACACAGGCGATTAAAAGAGCACAGCCTACTAAAAAAATAACATTCGCTCTGTTTGTTTTAAGATTTCTCTTCTTCCAGTCATTCATTTTCAACATGATTACGGAAAGCTGACTAGCTAAAATTCCTGCAACTCCTGCAACAAGAACAATCGGAAACATGACCATTAATGAAACATCATTTGTTTTTGGGTAACCTAAATATAAATAAGAACCGGCTAAAGTCTGAGCTGTTAAACCAGCGATGATAACCGCTGTAAACAAAGCTGTTTTAAAGTAATTAATGTGAGTTTTTGAAAGTTCTTCGACAGCAAATACAATTCCACCTAAAGGCGTGTTGAAAGCTGCTGCAAGTCCGGCTGCGGCTCCGGTCATAATCATGTTTTTCTTAGATATTTTCGGCCACCAATCCGGAAGATATTCATTTACTTTTCGGAAAATGGAACCTGCGATCTGAATTGTTGGTCCTTCTCGTCCCACAGCACCGCCTCCAATAACTAAAATAACAGATGAAATAATCTTAAATACGATAATTTTTAAACTTAAAAGACTTCGGATCTTTTTGTGTTCTTTAGGATTTGCAAGTTCTACAGCCGCCATCACCTGCGGAATTCCGCTTCCTTTGGCATTGGGTGCGAATTCCTTTACCAGCCACCATGATAAAACAAAACCAATCGGTGCGATGATGAAAATCATCCAATCGTGCCAGTCTAAAATAAAATGAAGCAGGTTTTCTCCCCATGAAAATATCTTAGCGTACATCACGGCAAAAAAACCGGTAATGACAGAACCAATCCAAAACGGAATTGCCTGAAGCAGATTTTGTTTCAGCTGTTCGTTTCGGATGTTGTCGAAAGATTTTTTAAGTCCTTTTCGAATGGAGACCAAAATTCTGCGCATATTTCAAATCTAAATTAATTTTTAGTAATATGAAAGCTTTTAACGGAATTCAATATTAAATTTAATTGTAAAAATTTAAACAAAAAAACCTCCGAGAAAACTCGAAGGTTTGTATTAAAATAAGCAGTAAAGTAAAAAATTACTTATTACTAATTATTCATTACTTATATCTCTGTATTCAAATCCCAGTTTTCAAGGTAGTCATGAACATGCTTCAGCATCATTCCTCCAAGAGAACCGTCTACAACTCTGTGGTCGTAAGAGTGAGACATGAACATCAACTGACGGATCGCAATTACATCGCCATCTTTAGTTTCAAGAACTGCAGGTTTTTTAACGATTGCTCCGATTGCCATAATTGCAACCTGAGGCTGAGGAATAATCGGAGTTCCCATAAGGTTTCCGAAGCTTCCTACGTTTGAAATCGTATACGTTGCACCTTGAGTATCTTCCGGTCTTAATTTTTTGTTTCTTGCTCTGTAAGCCAGATCATTGATCGCTTTTGCCAAACCTGACAACGACAGCTGATCTGCATTTTTAATAACAGGAACAATTAAATTTCCATCAGGTAGAGCAGTTGCCATACCGATATTGATATTTTTCTTTTTGATGATGTTGTCTCCGTTGATAGAAACATTGATCATTGGGAAATCCTGAATCGCTTTTACGATGGCTTTTACAAAAATCGGCATGAAAGTCAATTTCTCACCTTCACGTTTTTCAAATAGATCTTTGTTTTTAGCTCTCCATTTTACAACATTGGTCACATCAGTTTCAATAAAAGACGTTACGTGAGGAGCGATTTGCTTCGCTTTCACCATATTTTCAGCGATGATTTTTCTCATTCTGTCCATCGGAATGATCTCATCACCTGCAGAAGTTGAAATGGTTGTTGCCGGAGTCGAACTTACAGCAGCTTTTGGAGCAGGATCTGAAGCAGTTTGTTGAGCAGGAGTAGCTTGTGGAGCAGGCTGATTTCCTCTGTTTGCAACGTATCCTAAAATATCTTCTTTGGTAATTCTTCCTTCTAAACCGCTTCCTTTAATCGTTTTCAGTTCAGATTCAGAAATATTTTCCTGTTGTGCAATTGATTTTACAAGTGGAGAAAGGTATAAGTCTCCCGAAAATTCTGTAGAGGCAGCAACTTGCAATGGCTGCTCAATAGTTTTCAAAGTTTCTGCATCGGGAGCGGTAACCGGAGTTTCAGTTTTTACTTCTTCTGAAGCCGTATTTCCGCCTTCTCCTTCAATTTCTAAAATAGCGATGGCTTCACCTACTTTTGCAACTTCATCTTTCTGCTTAAGGATTTTTACGATTTTTCCCGAAACTGGTGTCGGAACGTCTGAATCTACCTTATCTGTTGCAATTTCTACTACCGAATCATCTTCCTTTACCTGATCTCCTTCATTGAATAACCAAGTAATAACTGTAGCTTCCATCACGCCTTCACCCATCGAAGGAAGCAATAATTTGTATTCTGCCATTTTTAAATTTTAGATTTTGACAAATATATAAAAAAAATCGGTTTTTTTATGAAATAGATAATTTTAGAAAAATTCGATGTAAATATTTTCTCCCACATTCAGCCCGAAAAGGGTTTTAGCACCATTTTTTTTGCTGCCTTTATAAATGGTTAATTCCAACTGATCGCTGTCGTTAAATATTGCTGCAGATTGCCCATGGTAATCGGTTTCCCGCTCCCAATCAACGACTACTTCTGTGTGACTGGAATAGATTTTTGACAGGCTTAAATTCCTGAATTTAATGGTGAAATTTTCAAAACCTTTTGCTAAACTTTCAAAAGAATCTTTATTGATATTTGAGATTATATTTCCGAAATTATCAATGTACATTACTTCGCCGATTATCATCTTTTCAGATTCATTATAAACAGGTTTCGGGAATAAAAGCTGTTTTGCAGTCTCTATTTTTCTACCGATTACTTCAGGAAGTCCACCATTTGCGAGATGTACAGCAACAGGAACAAAAACATCGGTTGAAGTAAAGTTGACAATATCATCAAACCTATTGTTTAAAGTAATTTCGTAGATCGCTTCAGGTTTAATATCGAAAAAAATCAAACTTAAAAGGCCGTTGTCAGCAGCTAAGAAATAATGTCCGTCTGCTTTATAAAGGATATTTTTTCTCGATTTGTGGTAAAAGCTGTCCACAGAAATAATATGAATCGTTCCTTTTGGAAAATACCGGTAAGCATTTCTTACGATATAAGACGTCTGAATAAGGTTATATGCCTGAATATCATGGGTAATATCAACGCTGTTGACTTCAGGATTTAAAGACAGGATTTTTCCTTTCATTGCTGAAACTCTGTAATCTAATCTTCCAAAATCTGAAGTGAGGGTAATAATTGACATGAATAAAAGGGATAGAACTGCAAATTTATCTAAAATAAAAAGAAACAAACGGCTATTGTGGATAAGAATTTGATTTAAATTTGAAAAAAAACTTTTAAATTTAAAATCTAAAATAAAAATATTTGCATGTTTGAATTAACCTATGAATTAGAAGATATAGATTCTAAAAACTTCTACGGAGTTAATAACCAATATTTCAATTTAATAAAATCAAGCTTTCCGACGCTTAAAATTACAGGTCGTGATCATTTTATCTTTGCGATGGGTAATCAGGAAGCTTTAGATATATTTAAACAAAAACTGGATGATATTGTTGCTTTTATCTCTAAAAATAATTCTATCGGACTAAAAGATATTGAGAACTTCCTTAATCTTAAAGATGAGAACGAGAAACATTTGGTTTTTGACCAGGATATTATCGTAAAAGGTGTAAATGGGAAAATCATTAAAGCAAAAACGACAAATCTTAAAAAACTCGTTAAAGAAACCGAGAAAAAAGACATGGTTTTTGCCATTGGACCTGCAGGAACGGGCAAGACCTATACCAGTGTTGCTTTGGCGGCAAGAGCTTTAAGAGATAAAGAAGTTAAAAGAATTGTTTTAACGAGACCTGCTGTGGAAGCGGGGGAAAGTCTGGGTTTCTTACCAGGAGATCTTAAAGAAAAGCTTGATCCTTATTTACAGCCTTTATATGATGCGCTTCGCGATATGATACCGCATGAAAAACTGGAAGGCTTTATGGAGAAAAAGGTGATTGAAGTAGCTCCTTTGGCTTTCATGAGAGGTCGAACTTTGGATGATGCTTTTGTTATATTGGATGAAGCTCAGAATACAACCCACGCTCAGATGAAAATGTTTTTGACGAGAATGGGGATGAATGCTAAATTTATCATTACCGGAGATCCTACACAGATCGATTTGCCTCCGAAACAGCATTCAGGTTTAAAAGAAGCGATGAGAATTTTGAAAGATGTGAAAGAAATTGGCTTTGTGTATTTAACCGAAGAAGATGTTGTAAGACACCCTGTAGTAAAGAAAATCATCTTGGCATATAACGAAGAAGATAAGCGTAACAGAGAATAATTTTGAAAAAAGTTCAATAATTTTTAAAAATATTTTGCAGTTCTATAAAAAGTGATATATTTGAACTCTTAAAATATGTTAAAAAATTAATTTAAACTATGAAAAAATTATTACTTATTGCTTCTGTTGCAATGATGGGAGCTATTGCAAATGCACAGGAATTCAAATTTGGTCCAAAAGCGGGTTATTCATTATCAATGCTTAAAGCAGAAGGTGAAGGGGAATCATATAAATTTGATTCAAAATCAACTTTTTATGCTGGAGCAATGGCTGAATATAAATTCAATGATAGGTTTGCAGTACAAGGAGAAGTTTTATATTCACCATTAGGAGGTAAGCAAGAAGAGTCAGTTTCATATACTGAAATGGGAGTAACTATTACAGGTACGCAAAAATCAGATTGGAAGTTAGGAACTGTTCAAATTCCGGTTAGTGCTAAATATTATGCTACTGAGAACTTAGCTTTTGGATTAGGTCTTAATGTTGGAATTGTAACGTCTGCAAAAATTGAAGCGAGTGCTACATTATCAGGATCAGCTATGGGAGAATCATTCTCAGAGTCTACAAGCACAACTGAAGATGTGAAAGATAATATTAACACATTAAATTTGGCTCCGTTTGTAGGTGCTGAATATACTCTAGAAAATGGTTTGTTTTTCGATGCAAGATATAATTTAGGAGTATCAAATCTTATTAAAAATCCAGAAGGGAATGAAACTTTGAAAAACAGCTTCTTCCAAGTTGGTGTAGGTTTCAAGTTCGGAGGGAACTAAGAAATTACCACTCAAGCAATTATCATACAGCAAGACAGTTTTGTCTTGCTTTTTTTTTGTAAAAAACTTCTGCGGCACTGTGTTTGCTATAAAGGAAGCATTGAGTTAATAACAAAATTTTAAATTATTACAATGAAAAAATTACTATTGCTGGGTGCTTTTGCCCTTTTTGGAGGGGTAGCTCAGGCGCAAGAAGGATTTAAATTGGGCGGTCACATCGGTGCTCCGGTGGGTGATGCTGCAAATATTTCAGCTTTTACATTGGGTGTTGATGCATCTTATATGTGGAATATCATGAAAGGTCTTGATGTGGGGGTTGCGACAGGATATTCTCATTTTTTTGGTAAAGACAGATGGGATGATTTCGGATTTATCCCTTTGGCAGCGTCTGGAAAATATAAATTTAATGGCATTCCGTTATTCGTTGGTCTTGATCTTGGTGGAGCAATTTCTACGAAAGATGGTATCGACAGCGGTTTATATGTGTATCCAAAAGTAGGATTTCAGATGTCTAGAGCTGAATTATATTTAGGTTACCAGAATATCGGCAGTGAGAGAGGCGACTGGGACAGAGACAGAGACCGAAGAATCGATTCAAACTTTGGTGCTATTAATCTTGGCGTGAATTTCTTTTTAGGAAAGTAAAATATCTAAAATACAGATCATATTAAGCTCCAGTTGAAAAATTGGAGTTTTTTTTTGGCTATTGTTGAAAAAAAGATAATTAAATCTCTGCAATGCGATTTTAATTAATAAAAAGCCTTTGTTTAACAGTGATATTAATCATGTTAACAAATTTTAATATTAGAATATACCCTTATAAATTTGCAGTCAAGAAAGTATAAAATTATTAAAAAATGAAAAAATTATTAGTAGCTGGTGCTGTTGCACTTTTCGGTTTATCTAATGCGCAAATCGCTAAAGGTACTGTTTATTTATCAGGAACAGTAAATTATTCTCAGGAAGAAACTCAAAATGGTAATGTTAAAGAAGAGAAACTTAATGTAATTCCTACAGTAGGATATTTTGTTGCTCCAAATTTAGCAGTTGGAGTAGGTGTTGGTTACAAAACTCAAACAAATACAGAAGTTGAAACTCTTACATTTGGTCCTACAACTACTGTTAATACAACAAAATTCAAGCAACCTGCTTTTGTAGTTGAGCCTTTCGTTAGAAAATACTGGACTTTGTCTGATAAATTATATTTCTTCGGTCAATTAGCAGTTCCTATGCAGTTTGGTAAATCAGAATTAGAAGGTACTTCTGTTACTACTACAGGATCTACTGTATCAACGACTACAGTATCTACTGAAGCTAAATATACTCAAGTAGGTGTAACTGTTAAGCCAGGTTTGGATTATTTCTTGAACAAAAACTGGACTATTGAAGCAACTATCGGAGAATTTGGTTATAACAACTATAAACCAAAAGAAGGTGATGCTACAAACAACTACAACTTCGGTTTAAACCTTGCAAACGTAGGTATCGGTGTGAAATATGTTTTCGCTAAATAATCAGCAAACATAAAATAAATCAAGATCCTGAGATTTTTCTCAGGATTTTTTTTGTATTTTCGCGGCTCAAATATCAATACTATGAAAAAATCATTACTAGTTGGTGCAATTGCACTTTTCGGTTTGGCAAATGCTCAAATGACTAAAGGAGATTGGGTAATCAGCGGAAACACAGGAATGGGTTTCAACAACGTGAACACAACTTACAAAGCGGAAGGAGAATCTGCAGATGGTCCTAAAGTAAGCACATTTTCTTTAACGCCGTCTGTAGGATATTTTGTGATCGACAAATTGGCAGTAGGGATCGATCTTGGTTTTACCACAGCGACTACAAAATTTGAAGGTGCAAAATCTACAACAACAAGTTTGGCTGTAATGCCAACTGCTACGTATTATTTTGCAAACGATTCTAAATTTGTTCCGTTTTTAGGAGCAGGAATCGGGTATGCATCGGTTAAAAACAAAGGTTCTGTAGATGTTATGGGAGTATCAGAATCTATGGAATCTACAACAGACGGTCTGGCTTGGAAGGTGAAAGGAGGGGTTACTTATATGGCAACTCAGTCATTGGGTATCAACTTAGGACTTTCTTATGATCAGTTCTCAAACAAAGAAACTTATTTCGGAACAGAACTTAAGACAAACGTGAAAACTTTCGGAGCAAACATTGGTTTCTCTTATTTCATCAAGTCTAAAGCTCAGAAAACAGATAAATAATAATCTCTACTTTAAACTGAATATCAATCCTGAGAATATTTCTCGGGATTTTTTATTTTAAACTCAGCTTAATCTTTCTTGAATCACTTTAAATATTCACATTGGGAAAATATTTATAAAATCTTTATAGCTAAATACCTAATTTTACTTTCTTTTTAGATCAAACTTGAAAACTTCTGCAACCTTACAATACCGGCAATATGCATTAAGTACGCTTTCTGTACTTACAGTTTCTGTGCTTTGTTTCCTTATAAAAGAAGAGATAAACTACAGAATTGCAGCATTAATCCTTTTACTCACCGTTTCGGTAGTTGCGATGCTGTTTGATATTTTACCGGTGCTTTTAGCGGCTTTTTTGAGTGCGGTTATCTGGAACTTCTTCTTCATTCCGCCCCAATTTACTTTACACATAAGCAGTACGGAAGATCTTTTGACATTTCTATCGTATTTTTTTGTGGCGTCTCTTAATGCTGTATTAACCTTTAAAATAAGACAGGCAGAACGAAAAGCCAGAGATAAAGAAGAAAAAGAACAGACTATAAAACTATACAATACGCTTTTAAACTCGTTATCTCACGAATTACGAACGCCGATTTCCACAATTTTAGGAACCGTCGATACGTTGAAAGATTCCAATTTACAGTTGAATAATGAGCAGCAATTAGATTTATTAAATGATATTGATATTGCCACCGTTCGTCTGAACAGACAAGTTGAAAATATTCTCAACATGAGCCGTATCGAAAGCGGAATTTTAAAGCCGAAATCAGATTGGTGTGATATGAATGAACTGGTGAATTCCGTTATTCAGAAAATTGAAAACTGTGATGGGCATCAATTGAATTATACCGTTAATGAAAATCTTCCGCTTTTTAAATTGGATATTGGTTTTACCGAGCAGATTTTGTTGAATCTTTTGCATAATGCCGTACAATATACACCGTCAAATTCTATTATTGAAATTAAAATTTTTCACGAATCTGAAAACTGTAAGATTATTATTTCAGACAATGGAAACGGAATTCCTGAAAGCGAACATCAACTGATTTTCGACAAATTCCGAAGACTTCCAGACAGTAAAACCGGGGGAAGCGGATTGGGATTATCGATCGTAAAAGGCTTTACAGAAGCACAAAATGGGACAATTTTATTACAGAATAACCATCCGAACGGAACGGTTTTTAAGATAGAAATTCCTGCAGAAACCTCTTACATTAACCATCTGAAAAATGAATAAGCACGAAATTTTGGTCGTCGATGACGAAGCGCAAATCCGAAAACTGCTACAGATTACCTTAGAAAGCAACGACTATAAAGTTCGTTTGGCAACGACGGGAAAAGAAGCGCAGATTTCTGCAGCCCATCATCCTCCCGAACTGATTATTCTAGACCTCGGATTACCCGATAAAAGCGGACATATCGTACTAAAAGAACTTCGGGAATGGTACAATAAATCGATTATTATTCTTTCGGTAATTGATAATGAGGAAGACATTGTTTCGGCTTTGGATAATGGTGCTACAGATTATTTAACGAAGCCTTTCCGTACTGCTGAACTCTTGGCGAGAATTCGTGCTGCCATCCGTAGAAACAGCACCGAAAACGATGAATCCAATATCAAAATCGGTGAACTGGAAATTGATATTATTTCCCGCACCGCCAAGAAAAAGGATGAAGTCCTGAAACTGACTTCCACAGAGTTTAATTTGCTCTCACTTTTTGCCCGAAATGAAGGCCGGGTTTTAACACATCAGTTTATTTTAAAAGAAATCTGGGGTGTCGGTTTTCAGACCGAAACTCAGTATTTACGGGTGTTTGTCGGAACTTTACGCAAGAAAATTGAAGATAATCCCAATCAGCCGAAGTATATTATTACGGAAAGTGGAGTGGGATATAGGTTTGGGAAGTGATGATTATTAATATTTAAAATTTTCATCAATTATTTTTCAAAAACTCTGGTGTTAAGTCGTATCCGAAATTACTTCCCTTTCTGTAGAGCGGACTAATGTCATTGTGTAATTTTAACCACTCCAAATATCCATCTATTGAAGAACCTGCCATATTAATTACAAATTCAATTCCTTTGTAAGCAAATACAAAATATAGCTCTTGTCGATTAGTTGCTAAAAAGTCACATTCAAAAATCATATCAACTGATTTTCCATCTTTCAAATAAAATTTTTCATTTTCACTATATATTTTTCTTGAAGAATAGACCCAGTTTTCATTTTTTGGATTACTTCGAACATAGTTTCTTATTTTATCAAATTGCGGTTCGTTAACAAAATCAATCATATCTTTATTTGTTTTGATTACTCTTAAAGCAAGCATTTCAAAAGCCATTTTTGCTAATAGCCTTGATACACTGATGTTATCTTTAGGGTAGTCATATTTATAAGGGACTATAATACTTGTAATTTCACCTTTTTCTATCAAATTAAAGCTTTTAGAATCAAGAGTTACTTGAATGCCATCATTTAAATCAACTTCTGCTAAATATTTAGTTTTTGGTAAAATTGCTTTCCCCCTAGGAATTCGATTTTTTTTTGAAGGAATAAAATTTCTAAATCTAATATTAGTGAAAAATTCAAGTTCTAAAACTTCCTTTTCTATTTTTGTAGAAAAATAATTATTACACCTATCACACACCATTCCTTTTTTTAATATATGTTTTTTATTTCCAAATGATTCTGGAATAATATGCTCAACACTTTTAGAATTGGTTGAATCTTTTTTACAAAATATACAGTTCATTTGTAGTTATTTATAATCATATGATAATTAAAGGTAGCAATATTAAGTAATATTCTTTACTTCAATATTAATTTTCTAAAATTAGTAAACAATCTCTTAAAAATTCAAATATCATTGAAATTGCCCATCTTTATAAAATCTTTATACAACCCCACCAAAAATTTACATTTTACCAACAGATTTCAGAGCAATTTTGTAGCTGAAATTAAATGTAAAATTTGTGAAAACAGACATCAAACAAAAAGTTACACTTGCTTCGTTGGTGGTAGCTTTGGGAATTATTTATGGTGATATCGGTACGAGTCCGTTGTACACTTTTAAAGCCATTATTGGTGAAAGAAACATCAGTGAAATATTGGTTTTAGGTGGTGTTTCCTGCATCTTTTGGACTTTGGTCTTACAAACAACTGTTAAATACGTATGGCTTACACTGAAAGCCGATAACCAAGGCGAAGGCGGAATTTTCTCTCTCTATTCTTTAGTGAGAAGATATGGCAGAAAAATCGTAATTCCCACAATGATTGGTGCGGCTGCATTGTTAGCTGATGGGATTATAACGCCTGCAGTTTCCGTCACTTCAGCGATTGAAGGTTTGGGAATTATTAAGGGAGTAGAGCACGTTCCGGTAGTTCCGATTGTAATCGCCGTTATTTCACTGATTTTCTTTTTACAGCGTTTCGGGACGCAAAATGTGGGACGGGCTTTTGGTCCGATTATGATGGTTTGGTTTACGGTTTTACTGGTTTTGGGGTTAAGCCAGATTGTGCATTATCCATCGGTGATTAAAGCCTTAAATCCGTATTACGCTTACGAACTTTTATCGCAATATCCGAAAGGTTTCTGGCTTTTGGGAGCAGTATTTTTGTGTACAACCGGAGCGGAAGCTTTGTACTCCGATTTGGGACATTGCGGAAGAGAAAACATCAGAATTACATGGGGATTTGTAAAAGTTTGCCTGATTGTGAATTATCTCGGACAGGCTTCGTGGCTTCTTCACCAGGGAAATCCTTTATTGGAAGGAAGAAATCCGTTTTTTGAAATGATGCCTTCATGGTTTCTGATTCCCGGCGTTATTATTTCTACTTTAGCGGCAATTGTGGCTTCTCAGGCTTTGATCAGTGGTTCGTTTACATTAATTAATGAAGCGATCAGTTTAAATTTCTGGCAAAGAGTGGCCATAAAACAGCCTACGGAAACGAAAGGTCAGATTTACATTCCAAGTGTGAACAATATTTTATGGGCGGGATGTCTGCTTGTGGTTTTATATTTTCAAACCTCTTCAAGAATGGAAGCGGCTTATGGTTTGGCAATCACTTTAGCCATGATGATGACGACATTTTTACTATCATTTTTCCTGGTTTATAAATTAAAATGGAATAAAATTTTCGTCTTTTTATTGCTTTCTGTTTTCATCATTATTGAAATTTCATTTTTCATTGCGAATTTGGTTAAATTTCAGGAAGGTGGCTATATCACGGTTTTTGTGGGTGGAATCTTTTTTATGGTGATGTATATCAGTTATTTTGGGCGAAAAATTAACAACCGATACACGAAATTTACAGACCTTGGTAAGTTTGCGAACCAAATTGTAGAATTGAGTCACGATGAAACAATTCCAAAATATACAACGCACCTTATTTATCTGACAAAAGCAGACAGAAGAGATCAGATTGAAGAGAAAATCATCAACTCTATTTTCGATAAAAAACCGAAAAGAGCCGATGTGTATTGGTTTTTCCATATCAATAGAACCAATCATCCTTATACTTTAGATTATGAAGTTTCCGAATTGGTGGATGATAAAGTGATAAAGATTGTGTTGAATATCGGTTTCAGAATTCAGCCAAAAACCGAACTGTACTTCGAGAAAATTATTGATGATCTGATTGCCAATAAAGAACTGAATTTACATTTAAGAAACAACGGCTCTACAAAATATAATCCGACCATCGATTTTAAATTTATTCTGATCGAAAAATTTCTTTCTGTCGAAAATGAGTTTGCTTTGAAAGAAGGTGTCATTCTGAATTCTTATTTCTTCTTAAAGAATTATGCCCAAAAAGATGAAGACGCTTTCGGATTAGACCGAAATGATGTCTTGGTAGAATATGTTCCCGTTGTTTATCAGCCGATACAGGTTTTAAATTTAGAGAGAAAAGCTTAATAATCATTTAAAAAGAGTCCCGAAGGGACGATTTTCTAAAGGATAGGATGCAATCCTATCAACTTTACATATAATAATTTAAACAAAAAACTCTCAGAAAAAATCTGAGAGTTTTATTTATCTAAAGCCAACAGCAAAAACCATTAGCAAATTGCAAAAATTATTTTCCAAACATTCCACCCATTCCAGGCATATTTGGCATTTTGCTCATCATCTGCATCATTTGTTTTCCTTGTGGTCCTTGCATCATCTTCATCATTTTTCCCATTTGGTCAAACTGCTTCATTAATGCATTTACGTCTTCAATTTTTCTTCCTGCACCTTTCGCAATTCTGTTTTTTCTTTGAGTATTGATAATTGAAGGTCTTCTTCTCTCATCAGGAGTCATTGAATGAATAATTGCTTCGATATGCTTAAACGCATCATCGCTGATTTCAACGTCTTTAATGGCTTTTCCAACTCCCGGAATCATTCCCATCAAGTCTTTCATATTACCCATTTTTTTGATCTGGTTGATCTGCTTTAAGAAATCATCGAAACCAAATTCGTTTTTAGCGATTTTCTTGTGAAGTTTTTTAGCTTCTTCTTCGTCAAATTGTTCCTGAGCTCTTTCTACTAAGGAAACAACGTCTCCCATTCCCAGGATTCTGTCTGCCATCCTTTCCGGGTAGAAAAGGTCTAAAGCTTCCATTTTCTCACCTGTCGAGATGAATTTAATTGGTTTTTCAACCACAGAACGAATCGTTAAAGCAGCTCCACCACGGGTATCACCGTCTAATTTTGTTAAAACAACTCCATCAAAATTCAAAGTGTCGTTGAAAGCCTTTGCAGTATTTACCGCATCCTGACCTGTCATTGAATCGACAACGAAAAGTGTTTCGTTTGGTTTAATGGTGGTGTGAACAGTTTTAATCTCATTCATCATCTGCTCATCAATTGCCAAACGACCTGCCGTATCGACGATTACAATATCGTGACCGTTCGATCTAGCAAAATTAATCGCATTTTGAGAAATCACTGAAGGATCCATGTTTCCTTCTTCCGTGTAAACAGGAACTCCTGTCTGTCCACCTAAAACTTTAAGCTGATCAATCGCAGCAGGACGGTAAACGTCACAAGCAACCAATAATGGCTTTTTATTTCTTTTAGTTTTTAAATAATTAGCCAATTTTCCTGAGAAAGTCGTTTTACCTGAACCCTGAAGACCGGCAATCAAAATAACAGAAGGTTTGCCTGAAAGATTAATTCCTTCCTGAGAACCACCCATTAAATCTACCAATTCGTCATGAACGATTTTCGTCATCAGCTGTCCCGGAGTAAGCGAAGTAAGAACGTTT
Source organism: Chryseobacterium sp. CBo1 (assembly GCF_001693475.1). Lineage (NCBI taxonomy): Bacteria > Pseudomonadati > Bacteroidota > Flavobacteriia > Flavobacteriales > Weeksellaceae > Chryseobacterium > Chryseobacterium sp. CBo1. The sequence goes on along the minus strand of NZ_MAUH01000005.1, from coordinate 20,492 downwards.
TGTCCCAACGCTTTATCCTGAACTCTTTTGGTAAGGTCTTTAGCAACTTTATAGTTAACATCGGCGTCTACCAATGCTCTGCGAATTTCTTTTACGGTTTCCGCAACGTTGATTTCAGTGATTTTTCCACGTCCGGAAATATTATGAAGGGCTTTGTCTAATTTATCCTGTAAACTATTAAACATACTGTTTCTATATTAATGGTTTGCAAAAATAATAATTTTATATCTAATAACCTTGAGATGATTCATATTTAAAAAATTTTGGGTTAATTTCTAAAATGTATTTCAAAAACACTTTTTTCTAGTAGCCTAAGACGATTTTATTTAAAACTTTTGATATTGATAAATTTTGGTAGTTTTGCAGCCAATGAAAAAATTGATTGTTGTTTTAAAAGGATTAGGATTGTTTCTGCTGATTTCTGCAGTGCTGTTTGCTTTGCAGTGGCAGTTGGCAGAAAATAATGTAGTGGAGCTCAATTATAAAATCCATATTCTTATATTTTTTATTACGCTGATTAGTTTATTAACGATTTTGATTGTTTTTGCTTTTGAAAAAAAGAATGTAATAGGATTTATTTTCCTTGGGTTCGTCGTTTTTAAATTTTTCGCAATGGGTTATATTGCTGTGTTTCAGAAAGAATTCAGGCTGAACATTGTGCCGTACTTCGTTCTGTACTGGGTTTACCTTTTGGTGGAAGTCGTTTTTGTTTTAAAATTAGTCAAAAAACAAGACTAATATCATGTAATATAAAATTGAAGAATTACTAAAAATCGAATAAAAATTTATATTTTTGCAAAAATTTTAGAAATAAAGTCTAGTCATGAGTTTTAAAAAACTGTTAATCGCCCTTTATCTTTTTGTTTTCTGCTTCTCTTTTGCGGAAACTCACGAAGGTACTGCGGAAGCTGCAAAGGATGAAAAGTACAATCCGGTTCCATTTATTATGCACCATATTGCGGATGCACACAATTGGCATCTTTGGGGTGAAGGTCACAATTCTGTAGGAATTTCTTTACCTGTAATTCTTTGGGACAACGGTTTGAAAGTTTTCAGTTCTGAAAGATTCGGACACGAAGAAGAAAAGGTTGCTGAAGTAGACGGAAGTTTCTACAAAGTACACCACAACAAAATTTATTCTACAAATGCTGCTGGTGATTTAGATATGCACGATGGTCATCCGACAAATGCTCAACCTTTAGATTTTTCTATTACTAAAGTAGTTGCTCAAATGCTTTTAGCTGCAGTTATTTTATTAATCATCGGTTTTGCTTCAGCATCAAGTTATAAAAAATCTCAGGTTCCTTCAGGAATCGCAAAATTCATCGAGCCGATTGTCGTTTTTGTAAGAGACGAAATTGCTCTGCAAAACATCGGTTCTGTAAGATACAGAAAATATGTTCCTTATTTGGTTACATTGTTCTTGTTTATCTGGGTTCTTAATATTTTAGGATTACTTCCCGGAGCTGCTAATACAACAGGTAACATTGCATTTACAATGGTTCTTGCAGTATTTACTTTATTAATTGTAAACTTGAGCGGTAGAAAAACATACTGGATGCACATGTTTGATCCATTGGGAAGCAATATGCCTTTCGCTGGGAAAATCTTGGTTTATATTATATTAGTACCCGTAGAATTATTAGGAATTATTACTAAACCTTTCGCATTGATGATTCGTCTTTTTGCTAACATGACAGCAGGACACATCATCATCATGAGTTTGATTGCTTTGATTTTCATCATGCAGACTTACGCAATCACTCCGGTGTCATTAGGTTTATCATTATTCATTTATGTTTTGGAAGTATTGGTAGCGGCTTTACAGGCTTATATCTTTACGATGTTGACGGCATTATTCATCGGGTCGGCTGTAGAAGAGCCTCACCACGATCATTAATTAGAATTAAATTATAAAACAACTTTTTAAATTATAATATTATGACAGGTAGTATCGCAGCAATCGGAGCTGGTTTAGCAGTTCTAGGTGTAGGATTAGGTATTGGTAAAATTGGTGGTAGCGCAATGGAAGGTATTGCAAGACAACCAGAGCAATCAGGAAAAATCCAAACTGCAATGATTATCGCAGCAGCTCTTATCGAGGGTGCTGGTCTATTCGGTATCGTAGTAGCATTACTAGGAAACGGATAGTAAACAAACAGAATTCTACAAACGGTTGGTTTGTAGAATTCTTTTAAAAAAGTTAAAACAAATTAAAAAAATAATTGATATAAAATGGAATTATTAACTCCTTCAATTGGTAACATATTCTGGACAGCTGTAGTATTTTTATTATTAGTAGTTCTTCTTAGATCTTTCGCTTGGAAACCAATCCTAAGTGCAGTAAAAACAAGAGAAGACAATATTCAGGATGCTCTTAATCAGGCTAAATTGGCTAAAAAAGAGATGGAAACTCTTAAAGCGGATAACGAAAGAATTATGCGTGAGGCTAAAATCGAAAGAGATGCTATCTTAAAAGAAGCCAGAGAAATTAAAGACAGAATCGTAGCTGAAGCTAAAGATGCTGCTAAGTCTGAAGGAGATAAATTAATCGAAGCTGCAAGACAAACCATCAATGCTGAGAAAAATGCTGCAATGGCAGACATCAAATCTCAGATCGGAATTTTGTCTGTAAATATTGCAGAATCTATTCTTAAACAAAAATTAGACAACACTGAAGCTCAGAATGAGTTGGTTCAGAATTATTTAAACAAATCAAATCTTAACTAAGAATGCTTACATCTAAAGTAGCTAAAAGATACGCACAAGGTCTGTTGGATTTCACAAACGAATCCGGACAAACCGATGCTGTTTTTTCAGAAATGAAAGATGTTGTAAAGATTATGTCTGAATCTGCAGATTTGAACAAGTTTTTTCTGACACCTTACATTGATGCAAACAAGAAAACTGAAGTAGCCAGCGAGATTTTCAAAAGTTTCTCACCGGTTTCTCAGAATTTAATCAAACTGATTATCAAGCACGGAAGAGAAAATCAGCTTAAAAATGTTGCTCAGCAATTCATCAATAAAGTTGAAGACATCAAAGGAGTTCAAAGAATTACTTTGACTACGGCAACGCAGATTTCCAATGAAAACATTGAGCAAATCTTAAGATCTACAGATCTTGTAAACCAAAACGCACAATTTGATCTTGAGGTAAATGTAAATCCTGCTATTTTAGGAGGTTACATTTTAAGAGTAGGAGACCAGCAGGTTGATGCCTCTGTAAAATCAAAATTGAATAAGATTAAAAAAGACTTTCAGTTAAATTAAAACACAAATAACGATGAAAAAAATATTATTAGGAGCTTTGCTTCTCGTTTCTTGCTTTGCTTTTGGGCAAAAAGTTAAAATTAAGAAGAACATTGTCTTTGTTGATAACAAAGAATGGTTATTTGCTGAGAAAGATAATGTTTCAGATTATTCAATTTATGATAATAATAAGAACGAAATAATATTCATAAAGTATATTATTCAGGATTTAACTAGTAATATGATTTTCAATAATGATTCTAATAATCCAAATTATTTTCGTGTAAAATTTATTGGAACAGATAAAACAATTGAAATAAGACAGTTACCTGAAGATATTTTGAAAGTTATTTATAAAGCTAATATTTTTAATTCTGATTTTTCATTTAATTTAGATAAACTAAATATTTTAGTTGATAAATATGGCAATGACTTTTCAAAAAGAATTAAAAATAATAATCAAACAGTTATTATTCAAGAGTCAAGACCAAGAAACGGTTTTAATATTAGTTTAGGAAGATAATTAATTATTTAAAAAGAAAAACAACCATACAATGGCAGAAATAAATCCGGCAGAAGTATCTGCGATCTTAAAACAGCAATTGGCCAACTTCGATACTCAATCAAACGTTGAGGAAGTAGGTACAGTTCTTACCATCGGTGATGGTATTGCTCGTGTATACGGGTTAGAAAATGTACAATACGGTGAGTTGGTAAAATTTGCTAGCGATGTAGAAGGTATCGTACTAAACCTTGAAGAAGACAACGTAGGTGTTGCTCTTTTGGGTGAAAGTAAATTGGTAAGAGAAGGTGATACCGTAAAAAGAACAAACAGAATCTCTTCTATTAAAGTAGGAGAAGGTATGTTGGGTAGAGTAGTTGATACTCTTGGTAACCCAATCGATGGTAAAGGTCCTATCGCTGGGGAATTATACGAAATGCCACTGGAAAGAAAAGCTCCGGGAGTTATCTACAGACAGCCGGTAACTGAGCCTTTACAAACAGGTATCGTTGCAATCGATTCTATGATCCCTGTAGGAAGAGGTCAGAGAGAGCTTATCATTGGTGACAGACAGACAGGTAAAACTACTGTTGCGATCGATACGATCATCAACCAAAAAGAATTTTATGATGCTGGTCAGCCAGTATATTGTATATATGTTGCAATCGGGCAGAAAGCTTCTACTGTAGCTCAGATTGTAAAAACTTTATCAGATAAAGGGGCGCTCGCTTATACAGTAATTGTTGCAGCTAATGCTTCAGATCCTGTTCCTATGCAGGTGTATTCTGCAATGGCAGGAGCTTCTATCGGAGAATATTTCAGAGACACCGGAAGACCTGCTCTAATTGTTTATGATGATTTATCTAAACAAGCTGTTGCTTACCGTGAGCTTTCTCTACTATTGAGAAGACCACCGGGACGTGAGGCTTATCCTGGAGACGTTTTCTATCTTCACTCAAGATTATTGGAAAGAGCTGCAAAAGTGATCGCTGATGATACTATTGCAAGCCAGATGAATGATTTACCTGAATCTTTAAAACCTTTAGTAAAAGGTGGTGGTTCATTAACGGCACTTCCGATTATCGAAACTCAGGCGGGTGACGTTTCTGCGTATATTCCGACAAACGTAATTTCGATTACTGACGGACAGATTTTCTTAGAGTCTGATCTATTCAACTCTGGGGTTCGTCCCGCAATCAACGTAGGTATTTCTGTATCTCGTGTTGGAGGTAATGCTCAGATCAAATCAATGAAAAAAGTTTCTGGTACACTTAAATTAGACCAGGCTCAGTATAAAGAATTGGAAGCGTTTGCTAAATTCGGTTCAGACCTTGATGCTTCTACTTTAGCAGTTATCTCTAAAGGTGAAAGAAACGTTGAGTTGTTAAAGCAACCAGTTAACTCTCCACTTCCTGTTGATAGCCAGGTTGCTATGATCTATGCAGGTACTGAGAACTTAATGAGAAACGTTCCTATCAAAAAAGTAAAAGAATTCCAAATCGAATATATCGAATTCCTAAGATCAAAGCATCCTGAAACGATGGCTGCTCTAAAAGCCGGAAAAATTGATAACGATATTACAGGTGTTCTTAAGCAGGCTGCTAATGATTTAGCTGCAAAATATAACTAAAATTAATTCAAAATTCCTAATTCAAAGTTCAAAATTTTGAATTAGGAATATTAAACTTTGAATCCTTCGAATGGCAAACTTAAAAGAAATACGAGGAAGAATCAGTTCAATTTCATCTACGATGCAAATTACAAGAGCTATGAAAATGGTTTCCGCTGCGAAACTTAAAAAAGCTCAGGATGCAATCGTAATGTTAAGACCTTATTCTGAAAAACTTCAGGAGATCATCCAGAATGTAAATTCCAGTTCAGATCCTGATCAGATTTCTGTTTATGCTCAGAAAAGAGAAGTAAAGAGAGTGCTTTTCATTGCTGTAACTTCAAACAGAGGTTTGGCGGGTGCTTTCAACTCTTCTGTGGTAAAAGAATTAAACCACCAGTTTCAGAATAATTCTCAGTACGAAATTGAAGTTCTTACCATCGGTAAAAAAGTTTACGACGCAATAAGAAAAAACCGTACTGTATTTTCAAATGAAAGTGCCGTTTTTGATAACCTGAATTTCGAAAGAGTTTCTAATATTACAGAAACTGTAATGAAAAAATTCTTGAATGGCCAATTTGATGAAGTGTATTTAATTTATAATAAATTCATCAACGCTGCTACTCAGGAAGTGATTACAGAACAGCTTTTACCAATTTCAATGGTCGAAACTGAAGAGACTGAAGTAGAAACAGACTATATCTTTGAGCCGAACAGAAACGAGATTTTGGATAATTTGATTCCTAAATCTATTAAAACTCAGGTTTTCAAAGCTGTTTTAGACTCTGTAGCTTCAGAACACGGTGCGAGAATGACGGCAATGCACAAAGCAACCGACAACGCCCAGGCTCTGAAAAACGACTTGGTTATTTTCTACAACAAAGCAAGACAGGCTGCTATTACAAACGAAATCTTAGAGATCGTTTCAGGAGCAGAAGCTTTGAAAAACTCGTAATAAAATATTCAAAAATACAAAAGCATCGATACGTTCGGTGCTTTTTTTGTTATTATATTTTTGTATATCTTTGTACAATAAATTATAATTTTCTAAATGGATTCGGACATAGTCAGGCTTTTGCTAGCCTTATTTCTTGTATTGTTAAATGGCTTTTTCGTAGCCGCAGAATTTTCAATTGTTAAAGTTCGTTATTCACAAATTCAACTCAAAGCTGCCGAAGGAGATTCGATGGCAAAACAGGCAGAGCATATTATCAAGCATCTTGATGAGTATCTCTCTGCAACACAACTTGGTATTACATTAGCTTCTCTTGCTTTAGGTTGGGTAGGTGAAAGTGCTATGCACCATGTTATCGATAATTTATTTCATTCTTTAAGTATAAATCTTGCCGAGACTACTGTTACTACGATTTCTTTAGTTTTGAGCTTTCTGATTATTACGGTAATGCATATTGTTTTTGGAGAATTAATCCCGAAATCGATTGCTATTCGTAAGTCCGAAGCTACTACAATGGCAACTGCAGTTCCTTTAAGGGTTTTCTATACGGTGTTCAAACCATTTATTTGGTTGATGAACCTAATGTCAAACGGGTTTTTAAGATTAATAAAAATCCATCCGGCTTCCGAACAGGAAATTCACTCTACGGAAGAGCTTCAGCTTTTGGTAAAACAATCAGCCGATAGCGGAGAAATTGAAGAAGAAAACTACGAAATCATCAAAAATGCATTTGATTTTACCGATCATTCAGCGAAACAAATCATGGTTCCGAGACAGAATATTACTTCTATTGATTTTGCAGATGATCTGAATGACATTATCAATAAAATTATGGAAAGCGGATATTCCAGAATTCCGGTCTATGAAAATTCGATTGATAATGTAATTGGTGTTTTTTATACAAAAGAAATCATCAGAGAATTCGTTAAAAGAAAAGGGGAATTAAGTCATGATGATCTTCGGGAATTGATGCGTGAATCTTTCTTTGTGGTAGGAAGCAAGAAAATTTCAGATTTGTTGAAGATTTTCCAGCAGAAAAAACAGCATTTAGCTATTGTAATTGATGAATTCGGAGGAACCGAAGGAATCATTACCTTGGAAGATATTTTGGAAGAACTGGTAGGTGAAATTCAGGATGAAGAGGATGATGAAGAAAAACTGGTTGATAAAATTGCAGAAAACACCTATTGGGTAAAAGCGACTCAGCCCTTAGATGAAATCAACGAATCTTTGCCTAAAAAATTGACTCTTTCTGAAGAAAGCGAATACAACACTTTAGCAGGATTTATTTTACATGCTTTGGAGGATATTCCGGAAGAAAATCAGGAATTTGATCTTGAAAATTATCATTTTAAGATTTTAAAAATGAATAATAAGAGCGTCGAAATGGTTGAATTGGTATATATTGAACCAAATAATATAGTAGACGATATTTTAGATAAATTAGACGTTTAAATATAAAATAATGATTTTTTATAACAGCATAAAAGATTATGAAGATCCGAAACGGCAGTATGAAGAAGAAGTGCTGGTTTTGGACGATATCGATGAAGTTTACAAATTAATCTTGCATAATGACGACATTCACACTTTTGATGATGTCATCGAGGCATTGATCCAGATTTGTAAGCACGACCCAATTCAGGCAGAACAATGCACGATGTTGGTTCATTTTAAAGGCAAATGCGCGGTAAAAACAGGTTCAATGGAAGTTTTGAAACCGATGCATGAAAAATTAATTGCAAGAAGCTTAACAAGCGAAATCGTATAAAACAGACTCCGACATAATTGTTGGAGTTTTATTTTTGGAGTTTGTTTAAATATTAATCGGTTTTAAAAATAACTATTTCCTCTTTCAGAGTTCAAATTATTATATATTTATTTTATATAATTGCGTTCATCGGGTTTACCCGATGCTTTAATCTGCCACGACTTCACGGCTTAAAATTCTTAAACTAAATATAAACCATAAAGCAGCAGAAAAAACTTCCAGCTACCAACTTCCATCATCCAACTTTTAAATAAAATACTATCTTTGTAAAAACTCTAAAGAAACAAACAGAATGCTTGTAATAGGAATTGCCGGAGGAACGGGTTCTGGCAAAACTACGGTTGTTGATAAGATCATTCAGCAACTTGATATTGAAGGGATGAATATTCTTTCTCAGGACAATTATTATAATGATAATCATAACCTTACGCTTACAGAAAGGGAAGCTTTGAACTATGATCATCCCAAATCGATCGATTTTGACTTATTGCTGCAACATGTAAAAGCATTAAAGAATAACGAATCTATAGAGCAGCCTATTTACAGCTTTGTAACACACGGAAGAACCGGAGATCATGTAACAGTAGAACCAAAAAACGTTTTGGTTGTTGAAGGTATTCTTGTTTTGACGAATAAAGAACTGTTAAGGGAATTTGATTTAAAAGTATTTGTTCATGCCGATTCAGACGAAAGACTGATCAGGAGGATCAGGAGAGATACACAGGAAAGAGGAAGAGATCTGAACGAAGTTTTACACCGTTATCAGACAACTCTGAAGCCAATGCATCAGGAATTCATTGAACCTTCGAAAAACGAAGCCGATTTGATTATTCCGAATATGAGACAGAATTCTGTCGCAATTGATTTTTTAACCACCGTTATTAAAAACTCATTAAGAAAACACTAAAATGGCAGTAAAAGAGCTTATTAAAGACATTAAACCCAAATCGGAAACGTTTAAATTTATTCAGCAATATATTCTGAATAAGTATGTGATTACCATATTTCTTTTTCTGGTGTGGATGATTTTCTTTGATAAAACTTCTTTTTTGGTAATTCACGAGCTGAATGGTGAGATCAATAAGTACGAAGAGCAGCTCGATTATTATAAATCAGAGTACGAAAAGAATGATAAATTCTACAAAAAACTGATGAATAATAAATCGGAAAAAGAAAAATACGCCCGAGAAAATTACTTTATGAAAAAGCCCAACGAAGAAATTTTCATTCTCGTTGTAGACAGTGCTCATATTGCGAAGAAATAATCAAAGTAAATTATGAATGGTCAATTCGCTTTGCTATTAATATAAATTTAAATATAGTTGTCTAATTTTCGTCGATTCAATTCACTTGTGAAACAAAATTGACGATTGACAATTCACAAATATCCACATTCCATGTCAAACTCGGAAACCTTCTCAAACTGGGAAAATCTTGTTAAAAAACAGCTTAAAACAGAAGATATCTACACCATCCTGAAAAAAGAAAATTTAGAGGGAATTGATGTGAAACCTTTTTATAATTCTGTTGAAAAACCCACACCAAATCTTCCAAAAGTGGAAGAAAGTACACATTTGGTAGCCAACTATCATGAAAGTCTGGAAGATGATGTTTTTGCATTTTTATTGAATGAAAATGTTGAAAATCTGGTAGGAAAAACGGTTTTCGTAAACAACAAAGATTTAGCAGAACACATCAGTCCGCAAGATGAAGATCAGTATTTTTCACTGATCGATGTTTTTGATGAGAAAAATGCTGAGATGGATGATCAGTTGGTGAAAGAACTTTTAGCAAAAGATTTCAAAAGAAACATTTGTGTAGATATTTCACTTCATCAAAACGCAGGAGCCGCCATTTACCAACAATTGGGAATCGCTTTGGCAAAAACTAAAGAATTAATTGAAATTTACGGAGCAGAAATCATCAATAAACTGATTTTCAGAATTGCAGTAGGCGGGAATTATTTCTTTGAAATGGCAAAAATTCGTGCTTTTAAATTGGTTTTTAATCAACTTTCAAAAGAATACGATTTAGATCATATACCATACATTTTTGCTGAAACTTCATTGAGAAATAAAGCGATTTCGGATAATGAAAATAATTTGATCCGCTCGACTTTAGAACTGGCTTCAGCGATGATTGGTGGAGCAGATGCTGTTTACAGCAACAATTATCTGGTTGGAAAAAGTACGGATAATTCGGAAGAAATTTCTTTCAAACAACAGATCGTCTTGGCATATGAAAGTATCATCAATGTTTTTGAAGATGGTTCAAATGGAAGCTATTACATCGAAAATATTACCAATCAGATAGCCGAAAAGTCTTGGAAGCTATTTGTTGAAATTGAAGAAAGCGGAGGGTATCTCGAACTTTTAAAACAGGGAATTATCCAGAAAAAGATTTACGATCAGGCTGTTGAAGAACAGAAATGGGTGGAGGAAGGAAAAATAAAGCTGATCGGAGTGAATTTATATCCGAAATTAGAAGTTAAAAAATCGATTGAGGAATTATATAATCCAAAGGAAATTAAAGCAGTTCGTTGGGCTGAAATGTTTGAGTAGTTTCCCACGGATTGCACAGATCTTCACAGATGATTCTGTATATTATTCTATAAAAATTTTATAAACACAAATACGATGAAAGAAAATGAGATAAGTTTTTATGTCAGAAAATCAATATTTTCTGTTTATAATGAATTAGGCTCAGGATTGTTGGAAAAAGTTTATGAAAAAGTATTAATGTTTGAGCTTGAAAATCATGGATTAAAAGTTCGAAACCAAGTTCCAATGTCTATAAAATTTAAAGATACCATTATTGATTCAAGTTTTATTGCGGATATAATTGTTGAAGATAAAGTAATTATAGAAATTAAATCTATCCAAGAAATCAGTGAAGTTCATCATAAACAATTACTTACCTATCTTAAATTGTCAGATTTAAAGTTAGGAATATTAGTCAACTTCAATACTGATTATATAGCTAAAAATATCTTCCGAAAAATAAATGGAAATTTAGATTAAATAAAAAATCAAACAGTTTGACTACAATTGTCACTGATCTTTTTAACATAAGCATCTGTGAAAATCCGTGAAATCTGTGGGAATAAATAAATAATAACAAATTCTTAAAAAAATATTCGTGCATTCGTGGCATTCAAAAAAAGAAATTCAAAACTATATCAATCAGAATCTTCATTCAGATTTGCATTCTTTATTATTAAAAAAATCCCCGTTTTCTGAAGTTTCCATGCAGGAAATTGTTCAGCAGATCAAAGGAAAACAGGTTGCACAGAAGAAATTTCCGTTTTTATTAAAAGATGGAATTATTTTTCCGCCACAACTCAATCTCGAACAATCTTCTTCAGAAAAAACAGCACTTTATAAGTCAGAAATTTTAAAAGGAAAGAAATTTATCGATTTGACAAGTGGTTTCGGGATTGATGCTTATTATTTAGCTAAAAATTTTGAAAACATAACTTTAGTTGAACAAAACTCTTATCTTTTAGAAATTGTTGAACATAATTGGAATATTTTAGGGAAAAAAGCAAAATTTATCAATCAAAAACTGGAAGATTTTCTGGAGCAGAATAAAGAAAACTTTGATGTTACTTATCTTGATCCGGCTCGAAGAGATCAGAACAAAAATAAAGTGTTCCTTTTGGAAGATCTTTCGCCCAATATCTTGGAAATTCAGGATCAATTGCTTTCGATTTCGGAAAGTGTTATCATTAAGCTCTCACCTTTAATAGATTTAAAATATTTGATTTCTGTTTTAAAAAATATTTCGAAAATTGAAATTATTGCTGTTCGAAATGATGTAAAAGAAATTGTTGTTTTCTTGTCTAAAAACTATTCAGGAGAAATAATTTGCAGGTGCGTTAATCTTGAAAGTGATGAAAAAGAGTTTTGCTTTAAAATTAATGAAGAAAAAAATGCGGCAGCAGGATATTCTGAGCCTGAAAAATTCATATATATTCCTAACAATACGATTCTGAAAGCCGGTATTTTCAATTTGATTTCTGAACGTTTTAAACTTAAAAAACTACATCCGAATACGCATTTGTACACTTCTGATATTAAAATTGAAGATTTTCCCGGTAGAATTTTAGAAATGGAAGTGATTGATTCAAAACGGATTAAAAAAAAGGCACAATTTAATTTAGTTTCAAAAAATTATCCTTTAAAACCTGAAGAAATCAAGAAAAAATATCAGCTGAAAGACGGAGGAGAACAGTATCTTATTTTTACACAATCCAAAAAAGGTAAAATAATATTAAAATCAGTCTAAAAATGTTGCCGAAAAATGCAATATTTCTTACTTTTGGGCAATTAAAAATTCAGGAATAAAATAATTCCGACTGATCCTTAAAAATAAAAATCTGCATATGAAAAAATTAGTTCTATGTTTAGCTCTTGCAACGGTAGCGGTAAGCTGTAAAAAAATCCAGGCTGGAGGAAATAAGAATATCATCAAAATGGAAGAAGGTACTGAAAGATATTCTGACGATCACCAAGGTGGTGCAGAAGCTCACGGTCATGGAGGTGCACATGAAACTGCTGCTCCGGCTCATGCAGAACCAGCTCAAGGTGCTCACGAAACTGAAGCTCCAAAAACTGATTCTACAGCTGCAAAACATGAAGAACCTGCAAAAGCAGAGCACTAATTTTTTTGAAATAAAAGAATATAAATCCTGCATTTTTGCGGGATTTTTGTTTTAAAAGATATAATTCATTTAAATAAATTAAAAACTTTTTTTGTTTGTGGTGACCCGACAAATTTTTTAATTTTAACAAAATTTAATTTACAATGCAAGAAACATTAAATTACATCAACGAAAACAAACAGCGTTTTGTTGATGAATTGTTTGAGTTACTTAGAATTCCTTCTATTTCTGCCGATCCGGCGTATAGCAATGACGTTCTGAAATGTGCAGAAGTTTGCGCAGAACATCTGAAAAATGCAGGAGCAGATCATGTTGAAATCTGTTCTACAAAAGGTTATCCGATTGTGTATGGGGAAAAGATCATCGGTGAAAATCTTCCTACAGTCTTGGTTTACGGTCATTATGACGTACAACCTGCAGATCCGTTAGAACTATGGAAAAAGCCTCCTTTTGAGCCTTATATTGAGAAGACTGAGCTTCATCCCGACGGAGCAATTTTCGCAAGAGGTTCTGCTGATGATAAAGGGCAGTTTTTCATGCAGATCAAAGCCTTTGAGGCGATGATGAAAACGAATTCTCTGCCTTGTAATGTGAAATTTATTTTAGAAGGTGAAGAAGAAGTAGGTTCTGTAAGTCTTGGAAGCTGGGTAAATGAAAATAAAGAAAAGCTTGCTTGTGACTGTATTTTAATTTCCGATACGCATATTTACAGCAACGAACAACCAACTGTAACAACAGGTCTAAGAGGTCTGAGTTATGTAGAAGTGGAAGTTGAAGGATCGAACAGAGATTTACATTCAGGATTGTATGGTGGTGCAGTTCCGAATCCTATTCATGTTTTGTCAAGAATGATTGCTAAGCTGATTGATGACGATGGACACATTACGATTGACGGTTTTTATGATCATGTAGAAACGGTTTCTGATGAGGAAAGAGCTGAAATGAATAAGCTGAAAGACAATCCTGCAGAATTCAAAAAATCGATTGGTTTAAATGATGTGGAAGGAGAAAAAGGATATACAACTTTAGAGAGAACTTCAATTCGTCCTACATTAGACTGCAACGGGATTTGGGGCGGCTATACAGGTGAAGGTGCAAAAACGGTGATTCCTTCTAAAGCTTTTGCTAAAATTTCAATGCGTTTGGTTCCGTATCAGACTCCGGAAGAAATTACAGAAAAGTTTACCAAATATTTTGAAAAAATTGCTCCTGCAAACGTAAGAGTGAAAGTTACTCCTCATCACGGTGGCTTGCCATATGTGTTGCCGACAGATACAAAAGAATATTCTGCTGCAAAAAATGCAATGCAGACTGCTTTTGGAAAGGAAGTTTTTCCTTATAGAGGAGGAGGAAGCATTCCGATAACCTCAATGTTTGAGCAGGTTTTGGGTGCGAAATCTGTTTTAATGGGCTTTGGTTTGGATTCTGATGCCATCCACTCTCCAAATGAACATTACGGTTTGTTTAATTTCTATAAAGGAATTGAAAGTATTCCGATGTTTTTTGAGAATTATTCAAAATAGAAAGTGAATTAATTTATTAAAAAATAATCCTCATGAAGTTTTTCTTGAGGATTATTTTTGTTTTTAACATTATTTTTAGTTTTTGTATTTAAACTTTTATTATATTTACGCTAAAATATTAAAATTAAGTTTTATGAAAAAAATTCTATCTTCTTTATTGTTGGTTTCAGCAACAATGATGATGTTTGGGCAAGTTCAAGTTCTTGTTAATGAAAACTTTAATACATTAATTACAGGGAACCTTGCAGGTCAAAATTCATGGGTAACAGGTGGAGGTACAGCTACGGATTATCAAATTGTTTCAATTGATGCTGCACATGGGCTATCATTAACAACAACAAGTGGTAATGGTTATGCTGCAACTTCAAATCCAAACAATAGAACTGCGGCAAGACAACCTGCTATAACTGCCAACGCTTCAAATAACATTATACAAGCAAATGCAGAAATTTATACAGGCTCTTCTAATGGTTCGGGAGAATACAGGTTTTCTGTAGTAGGGAATAGTAGTTCATCTAGTACAACAGCAATAGCTCTTGGTGGATTCACATATAATGTCACTACCAAAAAGTTAAATGGATTGGGAACTTTTAATAATGCTGGTTCGCCTACTCTTTATTTGATTTTAGCTGATGCTAATGCACCCGTGTTCCCGGTGAACACTTGGGTTTCTGTATCTTTTACCTATAATAAAACTACCGGGGCTATGACATGGTCTTGGCCTGGAGGTGGAACCTCTATTTCAACTGATCCTGATCAAATTGCTGGGATGATTGCAAAAGATATATATGTACAAAATATTACTACCACTGGAAATACAAATAGTAATACTGTGGGTGTTGATAATATTCTTGCACAATTTGGAAGTAGTTCTACATTATCTGTAAGCGATGTAAATACTGTTCAGGCAAATAAGAGAAGTGCTATTTCAATTTATCCTAATCCAACTACCGACGTATTAAACATCAAAACAGATTCAAAAATCAATGCAGTTTCTGTAGTAGATCTTACAGGTAGAAAAGTAAATGTGAAATTAGAGGGTGATAAAGTTGATGTAAGAGGTCTTTCTGCAGGAACTTACTTAATCAATGTTGAAACAAAAGACGGTATTTCTACAGAGAAATTCATCAAAAAATAATAGCTGATTCTTCAGAAACAAAAAATCACTCCTCTTGGGGTGATTTTTTTGTTTCAACATGGTGTGAATAAATATTTTTTTGTACTTTTAAAAAACTAATTACAATAAAATATTAACCATGAAAAAAATCGCATTACTGGCTATCTGTGCCATGTTTTCAAATTCTCTATTTTCACAACAGTGGGATGGGGCTACAAATCTAACCGATCACATCTACAGAAATGGGAAAGTAAGTATAGGAACTGACAATAACAATGATAAGCTAAATCTTAATGGAAACTTTAGACTAACGGGTAATTCTGGAAATAAGATTGTGTTTGGTGGGGGCTCTACATCACCTGTTGGTAGTACTATTGTGGGTGATGATGGAAATTTTCATTTTGAATTTAATGATTCTAAGTTATATCTGCATCCGTATGTTTCAGCATATTTCGGTGATGTAGACCCTAATCCACAATTAAAAAATGCTTTTTCAATGGGGGCTACTGGAATAGTTGGAATGGGAACAGATAATTTTTATTGTAGTCAATGTTCAGGCTACCGTCTCTTCGTAAAAGATGGTATCAAAACCGAAAAAGTGCAAGTAGAAATTGCAGTAAGTAACGGTTGGGCAGATTATGTTTTTCAAAAAGATTATAAACTAATGCCTTTACAAGAGTTACAGTCTTACATTACAGATAAAGGTCATTTGCCCGAAGTTCCTACTACAGAAGAAGCTATTGCTAATGGTATTGAGCTTAAAGAAATGAATATTCTTTTGCTTAAAAAAATCGAAGAGCTTACTTTATATACCCTTCAACAGCAGAAAAATATTGAAGAGCAAAACACTCGTATCGAAATGTTGGAAAAGAAAATTAGTACATCTAAATAACTCCAGTATTAGTAAACTAATTAATTGAAAATTTTTACTTTTCAATTAATTCATGACATTTTAGAGTAATATTATAAATGATGTAATCACATACACATTTATGTAAAACTCATTATTAAATTTTCTAACTCAATTTTAAATAGTTGAAATAATTTTTTAGTCTCAATGTAGATTAAACTATTTCATTTTTGTAATAATCGATTTTTAAGCTTTTACATTAAACCTTTAACTAATCATAAATTTTAAACCATGAAAAAAATCTTTCTATTGGCAGCGTGTGCCTTATTTTCAAACACTTTATTTTCTCAGCAATGGGATGGACCACTAAATACCGCAGATCATATTTACAGAAGAGGAAATGTGAGTATAGGAACCGGTACCAACATCGATAAACTTAACGTTGCTACCGGTAATATTAGAATATTTTATGATAGCAGGATAGCTCCTAATGTAAGAAATAGCTTAATCTTTGGAAATGGTCGACAAGAAGAAATCGATTTTTATATTACAAAGCTTGCAAAGGGTCTGCATATTTATCCTCTTTATATACAACCAGATAACAATATTGCACAGCCAACATTTTACATTTCAAATTCTTCAAAAATTGGTGTCGGAACATATGAGGTAGACTGCTCAAGCTGCAAAGAATATCGTCTTTTCGTAAAAGACGGCATTAAAACCGAAAGAATAAAAGTAGAAATCGCAGCTAATAATGGTTGGGCAGATTATGTTTTCAATAAAGACTATAAGCTTATGCCATTAAATGATTTGCAAGCTTATATTTCTGATAAAGGACATTTACCAGAAGTTCCTACCACAGAAGAAGCGATTGCTAATGGTATTGAGCTTAAAGAAATGAATATTCTTTTGCTTAAAAAAGTAGAGGAACTGACGTTGTATTTGATCGACCAAAATAAAATCAATCAAAATCAAAAAACAGAATTAGAATCAAATCGAAGAGAAATCGACGATATGAAAAACAAGCTTAATTCTTTGCTTACCAAGCAAAATAATTTGTCTAATAATAAATAATGAAAATATGAGAAAACATACAATATTTTTCATTTTTATGGTTTGTCTGACCAATATTTTATGTCAAACAAAAGGGCAAGCTAAAAATGATAAAATCTATATGAGCCCAGGTGGTACATTAGATAACATATTCGATCATTATGGTAACAAATATGATCCTTCTGATATTCTCATTGGTAACAAGAGAGAGAGTTTGAGCGGAACGGCAAACAAATCTACAAATCCGGCACCCATGTCTTGTGGCTTTTTCAATTTATACTTTGAAACGGGATCAGGAATGGAAGATGCATCAAATCCGGTACATATGGCAAGAAGAAATGTAGTATGCCGTGTTTTTAATGATCTTTCAGATTTTATCAATTCTCCGTTAAAAACAAACGGATTAAATAATAAGGTAAATATATGGGTGAGAAACATTAATAATGCAATACCTGCTCCAAATACTCCAAGTGGCGTTTTAGGTCTTGCAAGCTCTTTCTACAGCATGCCTTATAATGCTACAGCAGGATTTGGTGGTATTTCAGATAATGAAATATGGAAAACAATTCATTTGGGTACCGATTCATATGACGGTGTTTTTTCACCGGTAAACTCAAACGGATCGAGTTCAGGTGTTTCCGGCTTGTTTTATCATGGGATGATGGCCTTCAATTTTTCAGATTCTTCAATAAACTGGAATACTGATCTTTCAGTCGCATCTTTTCCTGGTTTATATGACTTGTATTCTGTAGTCTTGCATGAAATAACCCATGCAGTAGGATTTTCAAGTTTAATCAATGCTTCGGGTAATTCTAAATTTGGAACAGGATTTAATTACTTTACCCGATATGATGCGTTTTTAAAGAATAGTACTTCTACAGAGTTTCTGTTGAAGAAGGCTGCTTCAGCTTGCGGAGAAATGTATAATTATTCGTTTAATAATGTTTTAAGCAATAGTATATTAAGCCCTCCAAATAATCTATGCAGTAGTAAAATAAGATATGTTGGACTCTCAAATGTTCCCGTATTTACTCCTCCAGGATTTACAGAATCAAGCAGTTTGAATCATTTTGATGGCAGTTGTGTGTCCTCTAATCCAAATTTTGTTACGGAAAGTGCTTACGCGACCAATTCGATTAGAAGATATCTTAAACAAGAAGAGAAAAATGTATTGGTAGATTTAGGATATAGTGTAAACAGTACATTCGGAGTTGGTACAACATACAATGGTACGACAAGTTATTCGGGGCAATTAACGGGAATTAGTGTGGCTGGTTCTAATGATGGGATTAACTACACCAACGGAACGATCACTTTTACCGGAAATCCAGGAACAGCTATTAATTTATCAAACCTTCTGAGTAATGACTTTGATGCCGCAGGTTTTGAATGTCTTGAAGATATTTTTGATTCTACCGCAACGCTGTCAGTTACTTCAGGTACAGCGGGTACATCTGTTACTTATTCAAGTTCTGTAGCTGGTTTGCATTTATTGAGATATATTCCTGTAAATTCTTCCGGGAAAAAAGGAAATATTACGTACGTTTATGTTTATATTAATGAGCAGAATAACTGTACACCGCCTACAGGAACGGGATGTAATCCGAATGCGAATTTGGTCATTAATCCACAATTTGAAAGCTTTTTACCTTCACAAGGTATTGGAAATATAAATAAAGCTTGTAATTGGTCAGATGCTCATATTATCACAGGAGGTGCAGATTATTTTAATGGAAATTATGGAGATCCTGAGATAAAAACTCCTTGTAATATGATGGGTTACCAACCGGATAATGTTACAAATAACAAAGGATACGCAGGAATGGTAGTAAGAAAAAGTTATGGCAACCAAATTTACTCGGAGTCGATTAAAACGACGCTCGCAAGTCCATTATTACCGAATACGAAGTATAGATTGAGCTTTCAGGTTTCTTTAGCTGAAGGGAATAGTAAAAATGCAATTAAATTCCAGGCTTATTTATCTAATAACAGCACTTCTTATCCGGGATATGGTGAAATTCCTATCTCAAATCCTTCGATGCTGTTTACTGATTCTAATTATGCTACCAGTGCAAGTACTTGGAAAACCATTACTTTTGATTTTACGACAGGTAATGTTGCAGGTCAGACAACATTATATTTAGGAGGTTTGAGTAATATTGATTTTATTTCTAATACTCCGTCTCCACAAGGAGTGAATGGCTGTGGTTATTATAATTATAATGACAGCAGTGTGCCTAATGATTTTGGTGCGTGTTATTATTTTGTAGATAACGTTTCAATCACTGCTCTTGAAAATACGATTGATATGACACTTGATCTTCCGCAATATATTTGTCCGAATAATGTAATTAGCGATATGTCGCTTTACCTTACCGGTTCTTATTTCAACGGAACATTTTCCGGAAATGGAGTTTCAGGGAATACATTTAGTGCAAATGCAGCTGGTTTGGGTACTCATACAATTTATTATACGTACACTAATACTTCAGGTTGTATAATTACGATTTCAGATGTAGTTTTTGTTACAGACAGAGAATCGATTTGTGGACCGGCAAATAACTGTCCGCAGAATTATTCATTTTACACCACCGAAACCAATCCAAGTGTTATTTACAAAGCTTCAGAATATATATATACAGGAAGTCACTATCTGGTACAATCAGGTAATTCTGTTGATTTTAAAGCAGGTAAATATATTCTAATGGAACCAGATTCGGAAATAGAATATGGAGCATCATTTTCAGCAATCATTGAAGACTGTCAGACAAATATTACCAGAATATCTGCAAAATCATTACCTGAAGTAGAGCAAAATGAAAATGCATTACAGATTTATCCTAATCCGGCAGGTGATTTCTTAAATATTAAAACATTGTCACCACTTACCAAAGTTGAAATCTATGATACTTCTGGTAAAAAAGTAAACTTTAGATTAGATGGAAACAGAGCAAATGTGAGTCATTTGGTTTCGGGTAACTATATTATTACAGTAGAGACTAAAGAAAATAAATACACTAAAAAATTCATCAAAAAATAAAACAGATAAATAATAATCAATAACGCTCCAGTGGTAAGTTTGCATTAAGTGAAATTGATTAATAACTTAGTTAAAAAAATTAACCAAAAGAGTAAAAGCAGCAGGATAAAGGCAGACGCTTCATTGATACTTCGATATCGCCCCCGATTTTATTCCCC